>JAEUQD010000619.1 GCA_016789925.1 Bryobacterales bacterium
CGTTCCCCTCACTTGGCACAACGACCGTAGTCTGTCCAGTTTGGACATCGACCCGGAAGATCCCGTGCCGGCCCTTGGCATCCTGACCCCCAACGAACAAGGACCTGCTGTCCGGCGCCCAAAGTAGCCCTTGAAGGAAAACTAAAGCAGGTGACGTGGTCAGTTCGCGAATCTGGCCCGTTTCAACAGAGCGAATTCCGAGAACAAAGTACCGCGATCCAACAGTGCCGCGAAGCGACGCATATGCGAGGTACTTCCCGTCCGGTGACCAATCGGGAGATTGGTTGGCTCCGACGAAGGTCTCTATCGGCGCTTCTGGTTTTGACAGGAGCTTGCCGGCCGTGAAATCGAAGCGAGCGACCCGGATCTCCGGACCGCTTCCAGAATTCCACAGGAGGGAATAGAGAGCACCGTTAGCCGTCACACCCATATATTCATGCCGCCCAATCTCAGGCTTCAGCAGTTCGGGCGGACCCTGGGGTTTGCCACCGGCGACGGCAAGGGACCAGAGACCTGTAGAGCCGCTGCGATCGCTCGCAAAAAGCAACCGTTTCCCATCCGGCGACCAGCCCAGCAAAACATCCTGACTGGGATGAGCCACGGCCGGACTCTCCTCGCTTCCGTCAATCGCCAGGAGGAATACGTCGCGTTGCTCGCTGGCATCACTCGCCGGCAAGTCGAACGCCAGGTAGCGACTGTCCGACGAAAAGAACAGCCTTGTGGCCCCGCGCCAGCCGACAGTTTTCAATACGCGCAGCGAACCATCCTGAATGGCAATCACTCCGATTTGAGTACTGCGATCCTTTCGGTGCAACTGTACAGCGAGCCACTTTCCGTCGGGAGACCAATCATCCGGCGAAACATAAGTTACATCTTCGTTGTCGAACAATCGCCGGAACTCGGGAACACCCACACCGTGCAACCCAAGCATCCGAAGTTCGTAGCGATTCTTGCCGTTGAGCCACGCGTACGCCAGTTGCTTGCCATCTCGGGAGAAAGCCGACCCCTCTGCAAATTCGTCCATACTCGCCGTGTTGGTAAGGCGGCGATCCGCGCCCGTGGCAAGATCGTGCACAAACAGGTCGCCCTTCTCATCCCAGTTCACGTACGGGACCAAGCGGCCATCCGGTGAAACTGCCCCATAGATGCCTCGACGGGCAGGAACTGTCCAAACCTGTCGCGCGGCTATGCCGCTATGACGTCCCGCAGCCTCACTTGTGGCCAACCGCGCGCGCGCCGTCGCCGCTGGCTCCTTTTGGTCGCCGTAGTCGCGCAGCACCCGTTGGAAAATTACGATGGCTTCCGAGTCACCTACCTTCTGGTACGCTTCCGCCATGCGAATCAGCGCCATCGCGGCGACCGCGCGATCGGTCTTGTACTTCGCGGCGATCTCGCCGTACTGCTTGATCGCCGCCTTCAAATCGCCGTTCACCAGTTCGGCGTTCATTGCCGCCTTAAGCTGGCGCTCAGCCTCGCTACTCTGCGCTCCTGCCGCGAACATGGCGGTCAATGCTCCAATCAGAATCGCCTTCATCGATTCACCTCCAGCGTCACTACTTCTTCGCCGTGAGAGTGGGCAAGTGATTTTCGAGCACCCATATCTGCTCGCCTGTCTGGTTGTTGGACCAGAAAGCGATCTGTTTGCCATCCGGATGCAGTTGCACTTGTGAAACGAACGACTCCCCGAGATCGAGCCGGCGGGGTTCACCTCCTCTGATCGGCAACAGCCAAGCGGCGACATCGGTGGACGCGGCCCCACCACCGGTCGCACGGCCACTGCGCCCATAGACCACTGCCTGACCATCTGGAGTCCATCCGTGCAGAAAAGCAGTGTCGCTGAGTTTCAGCAGTTCGCGAGGCTCGCCGCCCGCGAGCGTCTTCAGCATGATTGCCGTGTGCGCCGAGGTTCCATCCGAAGTGAGGTAAGCCACGGACCGCCCATCCGGTGAGAGCACGAAGCTGCGCGTATAGGAGGTCTGGTTCCGGAGCGTTTTGATGCGAATGATTTCCGATTCACCGCCGGAGGCGAGATCGCGCAACAGGATGGCGCCCTCGCTCAGCGCGCGGCGCTCATATAAGTAGAGGATCTTCTTCCCATCCGGCAGCCATTGTGGGGTGGAGACGCGCTCGCCGTCCGCGCCACTTACGACGGTCGCGGCATCGGCGTTTTGCGCGTCTATCTGAAAGATTCCCGCTCGGCCTTTGATGTCCCATGCTTCAACCAAAATGGAACGGCCATCCGGGGACCAGCTTGCCCACCTTGGGTATTTCACTTGCGGCCGCAACTCGCGGCTTTGGCCCGATTCGATGGAACGGACGGTCAAGAAGATGTTGTCGCCACGTGGGTGCTCGTAGGTGCTGTAGGCCAGGTGCTTTCCATCGGGCGACCACGCCGGGTAGATGTTCCCCATGAACTGCTGGCTGCTGCCGGGCGTGAGCTTTCCCGAGGCCAGGTCCAACGAGCCGACCGAAACCTTGGTTGCGCCTCCCTGGACCAGATAATAAAGTCCGGCGGAACGTCCAGGTCCCAGGGAGCGACTTACGTTGGCGCCGAAGTTAGACCGCAGGATCTCGGGATCGCCTTGCGGCATTCCACCTTCAAACCGCAGCCACCACAGCCCCGGCAGTCCGTTGCGGTCGCTGACGAAGAGCAAGTGCTTCCCGTCCGGCGTCCACCCAGCCACCCGATCGTCAGACGGATGAGTGACAGCGGGAACCTGGCGGCTTCCATCAACGGCGAGCACAAATATATCGCGGCTCTCGGAGCGTTCTCCCACCTGAAGGTCGAAGGCAACGAACCGGCTGTCGGGAGAAAAGTAAACCTTCGTCGATCCGGTCCAGTCAACAGACTTCAAGGTCTTGAGCGAGCCGTCGGCGGTGGAGATGAGAACGAGTTGGCTCGTGCCGTCTTTCCGGGTTATCTGGAGGGCGATCCATTTTCCGTCCGGGGACCAATCCTCCATTTCGAGACGGTCTTCCGTCCTGAACACAACTCGCGGCTTCGCCGAACCGTTGCTGCTCACGTCCGAGATGCGGACCTCCGAGTGCACTTCGCCACCATCGATGATGACCCACGGATAGGCGATCTGCCTGGAATCGGGAGAAAACGCGCGCCCTGTCCGGGTCGGGTGGTCCTTGGGATTCCGGCTGTGCGTCAGGACGACATCGGCACCGGTTACAAAGTCATGAACAGCCACGTTGGGGACGCCGTTTGTTGTGCCGCCACCTTCATAGGACGTGAAGGCGAGGTAGCGGCCATCCGGGGACATGGGGCCGTAAGGGGCGCCGCCGCGTTTCGTCCACAATTGCCGTGTGCTCCCGCCGGAACCCGACGCAGTTGCAGAGCCCAATCTCGCCCGTGCCATCGCCACTGCTTCCTTTTGCTCCCCGTAGTCGCGCAGCACCCGTTGGAAAATTACGATGGCTTCCGAGTCACCTACCTTCTGGTATGCTTCCGCCATTCGGACCAGCGCCATCGCGGCCACGGCGCGATCGGTCTTGTACTTCGCGGCAATGTCGCCGTACTGCCTGATCGCCGCCTGCAAATCGCCGTTCATCATTTCGGCGTTCATCGCCGCCTTCAGTTGGCGCTCGGCCTCGCTACTCTGCGCTCCGGCTGCAAGGATCGCGGTCAATGCTCCAATCAGAATCGATTTCATCGAATGACCTCCAGCGTCAACACTACCCGCCGGAATTCAGAACCGCTCCACGAGACTGTCATGATCCTGTCATGCCGTCCAGATCGAAATCGGTCGCGAAGCTTCAGACCGTCGAGGCTCGCTCTTCGCATTGGCCACAACAGCGAGGTCGTGAGAAAAGGTGCGGTCCAGGTAATGACAAGAGGAGCACGATGCGGAGTTGTCGCGGTGACGAGCATGAACATCACCTCTTAACCGGCTGCGAAGGCAGAAAGTTGTCGAGAACCCACACTTCACCGGGCTTCGGCGTCGATGTATTCATGATTGCTATATGCCGCCCGTCGGGGCTCAGCTGGACAACGGTAGTGCCAGGACTTGGCCTCCACTCCAGTTGCCGCGCAGCACCTCCATGCAGAGGGACGCGCCAGAGTTCGCCCTCGCCTCCCTCGGACCGCCGCCGAAGGACAACCGACCGGCTGTCGGGCGCCCACATTACAAACGAGCCGGCCATGTCTCGAGGCTCTCCGCCGCTGATCGAGACAACGCAGGTCGTGCCGGGTGTTGCCGTTGCTGCTGCCGCGTGGCGGCCGTCGGGGGATAGACTCCATGACTGCAGGTTCATCTGCCGCCTCGGCCGCGTAATCACCACGCGATCCACGCCGGAAGAGAGGTTTCGCTCGACCAGACTCGCTTTCTGTTCCGGGGCGCGGCCAACGAAGCGCGCGTAATAGACCTTGCCTCCGTCAGGTGACCACGCGGGATTCACCAAGGCCTCGCCGTCTCCTTCTTCGGGCGTCAGCGCGACTGCAAGGGCTTCCCCCGATTCCGCGTCGATGCGGTAGATGCCGCGCCTCCCTTTTGCGTCCGTTCCCCAAGTTACAAACGACTGGCCGTCCGGCGATATCCGTACCCCAGCGCCGGCATAGACGCTGAGCTTGGGACTCACTTGCCGAATGACGCGTCCGCTGTCGGCCGCCCGAACAACCAGAACAGGCGTCTTCGAGCGCCTCGATATATAGGCCAACTGCTTGCCATCACGGGTCCAATCAGGGTACGCGTTTGTCCCCACAAAATCGGTTACGAACGTGACCGGGTCGTTCAGTACTCTGCCCGACTCGAAATCAAATCCCGCCATCTGGATATCTGACACCATGGCGCCATGAAATCTCGGAGAATTCACCCACGAGTAAAGTGCGCCGGACGTAGCGACGCCGAGGGTTTCTCCGGGAAGGTCCGGCTGCAGCAACTCCGGAGCGCCCTGCGGCTTGCCGTCGGCGAATGCGATCTTCCAGAGCCCCAGTGCTCCCGCACGGTCGCTGCGGAACAAGAGCCATTTTCCGTCCGGCGTCCAACCGGCAATCACATCTTCCGCGGGGTGCGTGACGACGTGTGACTCGCGGCTTCCATCGACAGCCAGGACAAAGATGTCGCGTCGGTCCGTAGCGTCGCTCGGGGGCAAGTCGAACGCGAGGTAGCGACCGTCGGGCGAGAACAGCATCTTGGTCGGACCACGCCAGTCGATGGACTTCAATACCCGGAGAGAGCCGTCTTGCGGCTTCAGCAGGCCGATCTGACCGGTCTTGTCTTTACGGCGCAGGGAAATGGCGAGCCACTTAGAATCAGGCGACCAGTCGTTGACGCTGATCGCATCGGCTTCCGGGTTGGTGTAAAGCAGCTTCGAATTCGGGACTTCGCTTCCCTGGAGCGAGGCCAGGCACACTTCCCAGTGGTCACGAGCATAGAAGCTGTAGGCGATCTGCGAGTTGTCTTTGGACAGCGCGGCCTGCGCCGCGAAAAGGTTCCCGCCGTCGCCCCGCCTCGTCAGTCGCCGATCCGCGCTGGTCTCCAAATCGTGAAGGAACAAGTCTGCGTTGTCCGACCAGTCAGTGTACGGGACATATCGCCCGTCCCGCGAAGCCAGTCCGAAGATCTGTTGGCCGTTTCGGCGCATCGCCCAAAGTTGCCGCGACACGACTCCGTTGTGGGCCGGCCGACGTCCAACAGCAAGCCTGGCCGTCGCGACCGCCACCGCTTGCTTTTGGTCGGAGTAATCCCGCACCACCTGCTCGTATAACTTCCGCGCCTGCGCATCGCCCTTCTTCTGGTATGCTTCCGCCATTCGGACCAGCGCCATCGCGGCCACGGCGCGATCGGTCTTGTACTTCGCGGCAATGTCGCCGTACTGCTTGATGGCCGCCTGCAAATCGCCGTTCATCATTTCGGCGTTCATCGCCGCCTTCAGTTGGCGCTCGGCCTCGCTACTCTGCGCGCCCGCCGCGAGCACCGCAGTCAATGCTCCAATCAGAATCGATTTCATCGAATGACCTCCAGCGTCAACACTAAACGCCGAAATCGAGAAACGCTCCACGAGACGGTCATGATTTCGTCATGCCGTCCGGTGCAGTATCCCGGCCCGGCGGCAGCCCATGGCATACTCGAATCGAGGACCCATGACTTTGGACGAACTTCGCGGTCGATACCGCGACGAAATTGTCGCCATCGCCGGGCGTCGTGGCGCTCGCAATGTTCGTGTGTTTGGCTCGATCGCGCGGGGGGAGCAGGGGCGGAACTCCGACATCGATTTCCTCGTTGATTTCGACCCGGGCCGCTCACTGCTCGATTTGACCGGGTTGTGGCTCGACTTGGAGGCTGCGTTGGGCTGCAAAGTCGACGTTGTTTCCAGCCGCGGGCTCAAGCCTCGCCTCTCGGCAGAAGTCATGCGTGACGCCGTTCCGCTATGAGGGTTGACCGCCTTCGCATCCTGGATGCAATCGAACAGATTGAGTTGATCTCCGCGTTTTCCCAACAGGGCCGAGACGCCTTCTTCGGCGATCTCATGGTTCAAAGCGCAATACTGCATCGGTTGGCGCTGCTCGGTGAGGCCTGCCGTGCTGTGTCTCCGGAAATTCGCGAGTTGCATCCGGACGTGCCCTGGCCGCAAATCGTCGCGTTCCGGAATGTGGTGATCCACGAGTATTTTGGGATTGATCTCGATCTCGTATGGACGATCGTTGTGGAACATATCCCGGCGCTTGGCGCTCAACTTAGGCTCGTGGCGGACTCTTTGACAGAGTGAGGCTCTCATAATTCCGTCAGGCCCTCCGGATCGAACCGGTAGCCGATGCCGCGCACGCTCTTCAAATAGCGCGGCGTCTCGGGCGAGGGTTCGATCTTCTTGCGCAGACTGGCGATCTGGTTATCCACCACCCGCTCGGTGATGGCGGTTTCCTTGCCCCACACTTCATCGATGAGCACGCGCCGTGTCAGCACGCGGCCGGCCCGGCGAGCCATCAGGCCCAGCAGTTTGAACTCCAGCGGCGTCGTGGCCACCGCTTTCCCCGCGCGGCGCAACTCGCCGCGGGTGGAGTCCAGTTCGCAGTCACCGAACCTCACCACTCCGGTTCCCGAGGTATCCTGCGCCGTCCGCCGCAACAACGCCCGGATCCGCGCCCGAAGCTCTCTCGGGCTATAGGGCTTGGTCAGGTAGTCGTCGGCGCCCAAGTCAAGGCCGAGCACCTTCTCCGACTCCGCCGTTCGCGCAGTCAACAGGAGGATCATCGAGGTGACGCCGGTGCGCCGTAGTTCGCGGCAGACGTCGAAGCCGTCCTTCTTCGGCAGCATAACATCGAGGAGAATCAGATCGAAGGCCACCTCGCGGGCGCATCGGATCGCCGCCTCGCCATCGCGCGCCACCTCGACCTCGTAGCCTTCCAGCCGCAGATCGTCTTCCAGGGCGATCGCAATCGCCCGGTCGTCTTCCACAATCAGAATCCTGGACATGGCAATATGAGCGTAAAAGTGCTGCCGCGGCCGGGCTCGCTCTCCAGCCGGACCGTGCCGCCGTGGGCCTCGACAATGCGCTTCACCAGCGTCAGGCCGATGCCGACGCCACGGATGCCCGCCTGCTTCGCATCCGAACCGCGCACGAACTTCTGAAAGATCCGCTCTCGTTCGGCGGCCGGGATCCCCGCGCCTTCATCTTCCACCGCCAGCAGAACGGAGCCGCCTTGCCGGCGGGCCGCCACGCGAATCTCACTGCCGGGCGGCGAGTACTTTGCCGCGTTCTCAAGCAGGTTCCACAACGCACGAGACAGCGCCTCGCGGTCCACTTCAATGCGCGGCAGCCCCTCCTCGACCTGGCACGACACCACGCGGCCCCGTGCCTCCGGCGCACTCCGGAATTCCTCGACAAGAGCATGAACCAGTTGCGTCGCATCGGCGGGTTCCAGGTGCCAGGCATAAGCCCCTTCCTCAATCCGGCCGAAACTCAGCAGACTCTCCACCATCCGGTGCAGCCGCTCGGTCTCATGCGCCAACAGTTCGTAGTACTGCGCCTTGCGTTCCTCGCTGGTGATACTGCGCGACACCAGCAAGTCGGTGAGGTGGCGCATCGACGTCAACGGCGTCCGGAACTCGTGCGAAACGGCTGACACAAAGTCGGACTGCCGCCGCGCCAGCAGGATCTCGCGTGTTGTCGCGCGGTAGAGTCCGTAAGCGGCAGCGAGGATGGCCAGAAACGCCAGCGCCAGCCCGCTGAGCAGCACCGCACGCCCGCCTTGACGCTCCGGCGCCAGCGACGCCACTCTCACGATGAACGGCAGATGTGTTTCGCCGGGAGTCAGTGACACGCCCTCCGCCCGCGCCTCACCGAAAATTCGCCGGCCCTCGGTGTCGTAGAGCGACAGGACTACCTGCTGGTTCTCCATCACACCGCGCAGTGGGGCCACGAATTCGTCCAACGTCGCCACCCACGCCGCTGCCTGCCGTCCACTGCCCGTCCAGACCGCCAGCGCAGTCCCCTCGGCTCCGGGCAGGATTCGCCGGCCGCGCGGCGCGAGGAGGCCGCTCTTCCACGCTCGTCTGAGTTCGATCGCCGCTTCCACACGCGCGATGGCTTCTGGCGACGGTGGCCGCGCGCCCCAACCCTGCACCATCTCGCGGTAGACGTCGAAGGTGGCCCGGTCAACCGGCCAGCGGCCGGAGTCGAGCGACTGGGCGAGTTGCAGCGCTTCCGTTCGCAGACCTTCGGCGTCGCGCGACTCCTCGAGAACGCGGCACCGCCCCTGCCAGCCGAGCAGACCAGCGGGTTGCCCGCCCACCGTCGCCGCGCCCAGTTGCTGCAGGCTCGCATAGGCCTGAAGTGCGCCGGCGCGGTCTCCCAATTGGCGCAGCACGCGGCCCAGCCGGAGCAGCGCCGCCGCCCGGACTGCCGGCTTCTCCGATCGGGCCAGCGCACGGTACAGGCTCGCGGCGGCATGGAGATCGCGGCTCTGAAACTCCGCCTCCTCGCCCGCGGCGAACAGCGCGCCCGGCGGCTCTTCGTCCGCCACGCCACTGAGGGCAATGCCCCCGCTGCGGGCAAGCTCGCCTTCAATTTCCTGGAACCGCCGCTCCATTTCGAGGGCAACGCGACCGCCGGCCACCTCGAGGGCCTCCCGGCGCCGCTGGCGCTCCAGGTCGCGATCCTGGTGGATGATACGCATCCCCAGCCAACTCAGCGCACCGATCGGGATGAGCGTCGCCGCCACCAGCAGCAGGGGAATCCTCTGCATCCTGTCTGTAATTCTAAGTGGGTTTATCCAGCATCGGGTCACCGCTGTGTCACAGAAGCGTCATGCGACCCAGGAGCGCCCGTGATCGATTTCCCTTCCACTTTCCGCCAGCTTGAGTGAATGCAAAGAAGAAATCAAGCCGCCTACATCGTTGCTTCCGCGGCCACCGTTGTGGCTGCCACCATGGCGGCAATCGCCTTCGGACTGGGCGCTGTCTCCGCCGAAACCCTCCCCACTCGCTGGAAACGCGTACGCGGTCACTTACCCCGCTCAAATCAACAAGCCATCCGCTTCCGGGCCGAACGCATCCAGCGCGTTCGCCATCTCGGCCTCGACGCACAAAGCCTCCACGAGATCATCCAGCGCTACCGCTCCTACGGTCGGGACTCGCTCATCAGTTCCGGATTCCTCCTTGAAACTACCCCCGCCAAAGGCACCGCGCGCATCGCCGCCCAACATCGGACGCCCGCCGGCAATGCTCTCCTCCAGGAAGCCAAGGACGTTCTCTTCGCCCTTCTGTTCGGCGACGAGTCCACCAACACCCGCTTCAATCGCACCCAGCGCGAACTCCTCACCCTCACTGTCCCCGCCTCCAAAGCCGCCGCCCTCGAATTCATGAAGGCCTCCACCGAACTCCACGCCGCCGGCACCTGGCAGGACCCCGACAGCGTCTCCAACGACGAACGCGCCGACAACCTCGTCATCGAAGTCGAGTACGGCGAAGCGCACGACGAGTCCATCGGCGACGCCATCATCGCCACCCTCCGCCTCATCAACAATCTCGAAGTGAACGAACAAGTCCTCTACGCCCGCATGATCGACATCGAGCAAACCACCCTCATCGACTGACCCGCCTCAGCGCCACCAGTACCAAATTCGCCCCCTGAAGGAGTTTCGCCAGCCCCTCTCCAAGCCCGCGTAAGCCGCGTGAAGTAGTTACCCTTCACCATGTTTTCGCTTCGGCGAAGATTTCCCGTTCACGCACAATTCAAATTTGTTTTTCCCATCTTTTTATCGGTTTACAGAAACCCACCCGGCAGCTCTTTCGCGCCGCCCCTCATCCTGGGCCCGGTATGAGCACTTTTACCTGTTTCTCCCCCTCCTCGAAATCGACAAATTTCGACACCAATTTAACCCCTGTCCAGTCCGGCGCTGCCATTGCGCTCGGCTTCGGACTCAGTGCCTCCGCCGTTGCCGCGAAGTTCCACATCCACCGTTCCACTATCCACAACTGGTTAAAGATTCCTGCCTTCTTCGCCGCCGCGGAAACATGCCGGGCCGAGTTCGAAACCCAGTTCCGCAACCACCTCGCCATGCTCACCCGCCTTGCCCTGAACAACATCCGGGAAATTCTCACCAATCCCGATACTTCGCCATCCGTTCGCCTGAAGGCCGCCCTCGCCGTCCTCAAACAGGATTGGAAACTCCCCCATTCGACAGATTTCGACACAAATTCAAAAGAATCGGACTCACTGCGAAACGAAATGCCGCCAGACTCTCCGGACAATCAAATCAACGACTTGCGAAACGAAATGCCCCCGGACTGCCACGAACCGGCGCCCGCCGCGCCCGAACCCATCCGGAGTGTCAAGATCGGCCGCAACGAACCCTGCCCCTGCGGCTCCAATCTCAAGTACAAGCGTTGTTGCGGAAAGTGAGATTCGACACTTTTCGACACCTCGTTTCCAATAAAATCAATAGCTTGCGAAACGAAATGGCCGCCCAGTGACGGGGATTGGGGACGGACAGAACTCATGCCACCGTCGCCGGGCCTCCACGACGGATGCGGCACGTTTCTCATTTCGGATGTACGATACGAATGTGTTGACCCGACGAGCTTT
>JAEUQD010000992.1 GCA_016789925.1 Bryobacterales bacterium
CGGGAGACACCGTTCGCACCGTCAAGAAGCACATGGGCCTGTATACGGAGTGATCGCGACGCCGGCCGCCCGAATCCGACCCGCCGAGTACATCCAACTGCTCGTGACCAACCGCAATTACCGGTTGCTGTGGTTGGCGCAGGTGGTTTCGGAGATGGGCGACTGGCTGTACGCGGTCGTGATCTATAACTTCCTGTTGGAGACGACGGGGAGCGCGCGGTCCGTGGCGGGCGCGGTGGTCTTGCAGGTGTTGCCGCAGATTCTGAGCGCACCGATGGCCGGCGTGGTGAACGACCGGCTCAGCCGGCGCTCGGTGATGATCGCCGCGGACGTGGCGCGCGCGGGCATCGTCCTGCTCATGCTGTTCGCCTCGCACCTCACCACCATCTGGCCCAGCTATGCGCTTTTGTTTCTGGAAACGATGATGTGGGGCTTCTTCGAGCCAGGGCGTTCCGCCATGTTGCCGAACCTCACGCGAAACGAACGGGAGGTGTTGATCGCCAACACGCTGGCCTCGACAACGTGGTCGTTCAACCTGGCCGCGGGCTCGGCGTTGGGTGGGCTGCTCTCCGTGTGGCTGGGGCGCGATCCTGTGTTTGTTATTAATGCCGCGAGTTTTCTTCTCTCGGCTGTGTTTCTGCTGCGTATCCGCTGTACGGAGCCGCACGCGGAAGGCCAGCCGCCTCTGCGCTGGCGCGACCTATTCGATTTTTCGCCCATTCTGGAAGGGTTCCGCTACATCCGCTCGGAAGGGCGGTTGACCGCTACGCTGCTGGCCAAAGGCGGTTTGGGATTTCTCGGCGCCAACTACGTGATCCTGACGATTATGGGTGAGCGTGTATTTCATGTGGGCGACTCTCCGGTGTTGGGTATGAGCCTGCTCATGGCGGCTCGCGGTCTGGGCGCGCTGATCGGTCCCATCGCCGGCGGCCTTTGGGTGGGCGGACGGCAGGAACGGCTTCCGCTCGGAATCTTCTACGGCTTTCTCTGCGGCGCCGCCGGATATCTGGCGCTGAGTCATGCACCCTCAATCCTTGTCGGCATCGCCTGCGTGACGCTGGCGCACGCGGGAGGTTCGGTGGTTTGGGTCTTCTCAACCACGATGCTCCAGAACATCGCGGAAGACCGCTTTCGCGGCCGCGTTTTCTCCGCCGACTATGCCTGCCTGGTTCTCGCGATGTCGATCTCGACGTGGCTGGCCGGCAGCGCGGTGGACGCCGGGATCAACGTGCGCCATGTCGCCACCGGCGTGGGACTCACGGTGCTGATTCCGGCGCTGCTATGGGTGTTCGCCGCCTTGCCGCTCTGGCGTGACAAGCCAAATCCGTGAGAATCCCTCCTTTTTCGAAGGTCTCACCAGTTTGGCCGCCATGCGTTCGATGACATCGGGGGGCACAACGCGGTCGCGCAGTGCGTTGCGCTGCTGGCAGATATTGACGGGCACCCGGAAGTACACGGCTTCGACGCGGCAGCCCTTGATCCGGAAGTAGGGACGCCGTTCCCTGGGCGTCAGGTGGGTGGCGTCGACACATGTGACCGGACGGCCGAGCGCGATGCGCTGGCGGATGAGGTAGCGCATGGCTGCGAACACCTGCTTGTGGATCGACTGGTTGGTGATGTCGTCGGCCAGCAACTGACGCATCGCGTCGCTGGATACCGTTGGCAAACCCTGGTCGCGCGCCCAGGTCGACTTGCCGCAGCCGGGCAAGCCGACAAGCACGAGCAACCGGGGCAGCGGTTTCACGCGATGTACCGTCCGGCCTCCAGGAGCCGGGCCGCAATCTGCCGCCGCAAACCGATGAGGTCCGCCGAGTCGCGCCGCGTGAAGCGGCGCAGCGTCGCCAACTGCGTCCGCAACGTGTCTCCGTCGGCGCAGGCTGACAATACGGTGCGCGCGGCGTCGTCCACGGCCCGCATGGCCTCTTCTTGAAACACCGCCACATAAAGCGATGCGATCGATGAGCCCGACTTCGCCGCCCGTAGCACAACGCTTTCGAGCGCGAACGCGTGCATGGCGACGTCCGTGATGCCCGCCAGCACTTCCTGCTGATCTTCCAGCGTATTGAGAAATTTCCGGTACGCGACGCCGACGCACAACAGCGCCGCGTTCTTCGCGCCCAGAACAACGTCCACATTGGCGGCCGGATTGAGCGCCTCGCCTTCCAGTTTCTTCACGGCCTCGACCAAGCCGAGGCGGCCGCGCTGCGCGCGTTTGATCAGCATGCCGGTGGCGAGCATGCGGTTGATCTCGTTGGTGCCTTCGAAAATGCGATTGATGCGCGAGTCGCGGTAGGCGCGTTCAACCGCGTAGTCCTGGTGGAAGCCGTAGCCGCCGTGGATTTGTACACCTTCGTCGACAATGTAGTCGAGCGCTTCGCTGGCGAAGATCTTCACGTAGGAGCACTCGGCGGCGAACTCTTCGGCGGCTTTCAGCAAATCCTTGCCGGCGTTCTGGACTAGGCCGGTGACGCGGTAGCTGACGCTTTCCGCGGCATAGGTGCGCACCGCCATCTCGGCCAGCTTGTGCTGAATCATGCCGAACTGCGCGATGGGTTTGCCGAAGGCCTGCCGCTCTTTGGCATAGGCGAGGGAAACGCCCAGGACGTGCTTGGCGCCGCCGGTGGTCCCGGGACCCAGTTTCAAGCGGCCGATGTTCAAAATGTTGAACGCAATACTGTGGCCGCGGCCCACTTCGCCCAACACGTTCTCGACGGGCACGCGCACATTATCGAGATACACGGCGGTGGTGCTGCTGCCCTTGATGCCCATCTTCTTTTCTTCGGCGCCGCTGCTGACGCCGGCAAAGCCGCGCTCGACGAGGAAGGCCGTGAACTGCTCGCCGCCCACCTTGGCGAACACGGTGTACAGGTCGGCCGCACCGCCGTTGGTGATCCACATCTTCTGGCCGTTGAGCACATAGTGCGTTCCGTCGTCGCTGAGGTCGGCCCTGGTGCGGGCGGCGAGGGCGTCGGAGCCTGCGTGCGCTTCGCTCAAACAGTAGGCGCCCACCAACTCGCCGGAGGCCAGCCGCGGCAGGTATTTCTGCTTCTGTGCTTCGGTTCCGAAGAGCATTACCGGCAGGGTGCCAATGCCGCAGTGCGCGCCGTGCCACGCCGAATAGGAGGCGTCCTTGGCGAGGTGCTCGGCAATAATCATCGCCGACACCAGGTCTAATTCCATGCCGCCGTATTGCTCGGGCACGAGTGCCGCCGTTAACCCGAGTTCCGCCGACTTCTTCAAAATCCTGATGGCGACGCCGGGCTCCTGGTGTTGAATTGCTTCGAGCGACGGCGCGACTTCGTTGGCGAAGAATTCGTCCGTGGTCTTGGCAATCGCGTGGTGCTCTTCGGTGAAATCCTCCGGTGTAAAGACGTCCGCCGGCCTGGTGGCCTCTAACAGAAAACCGCCCCCGATCATCGTCTGGATCCCCTTTGCT
>JAEUQD010000647.1 GCA_016789925.1 Bryobacterales bacterium
AACTTCGGCTTCGAGTGGACTGGGCTGGGAGGCTTGCGGATAGGCAGCCGGAATGAGCAAACTCCAGGAAAACGCTATGAATATGTTCTGTCGTATGTGATGCATGTCCAAGATTCTCCAGCGCCATGAAGTCACTAGCCGAAATGTGTCTACCACCAAGCGTCAGTGTATTTCGGGGCAACAAAGACCGAGATAACCGAGCCGATTCCGAAGATCAGCAGCGCCGCGCCATGCCCACCTGCGAGGCCCATTATCTCACCAGGAAACCAATGTAGATGTAGATGCCGTAGTGGGCCGTGACCGACAGGAAGGTCAACAGCAGGACGAAAAGGATCGAAGGCATTTTCATCACCGCCAGGGCGAATTGCTCTTGGTGAGTTTTTCGCCTTCCACCGAGGGCAGGTAGAAATACGACAGCACGCCGGTGGCTGCGACAGTCAGCCCCAGGACCATGAATTCGGTCCGCCACCCGAATGTGATGCCGATCGGCGTCATCGCGGGCATGCCGATGCTGATGCCCAGGGTGTTGCCCGACATGGGCTGCGGATTCCCCTGTCAGGAATCCGCCGGATGGAACTCATACCCCCTCGGGTAACCGTGCCCTTGAGACGTCCGACGGATCGTCGCTGCTGAATTGTTTGGGCTGGGTGTCCGTCATCGGGAACGGGAAGAGGTTCCGGTGTGTGATACCCCTAGCTCAGAAGAACACGCGCAGACCGAGGTTCACGCGCCTCGGCTCGATCGCCTGTCCACCGACCACGCCCCAACTGGTCGGCGAGAACACATTCAATCCCGGATCTGCCGGATTGAAGTGGTTGAAGAAGTTCAGGAACTCGAAGCTCAGCGTGGCGCCGATTCCTTCCTTCACGAGGATCGTCTTTTTGATCGCCATGTCGACGTTCCACCGCGGAAAGCCGCGAAGGAATCCGCCGAACCGTCCGTCCACGCCGAGGATCATCGGCCGGAACTGATCGTAGACGGCTTGCGGATTCGCGAACAGGTTCAGTCCTGAGCCGCCGCGCCCCGCGTTGCCGTCGCGGCCGGCCGTGGTGGCCGATTCCACGTTCCTGTGGAGACTGTTGCCGCTGGTGTAGCGCGACAGCCCCACCGCGCAGCCGCCCATCCAGCTTCCGAATGTTTCGCCGCCAGTACCGACGCACAGCGGGCTGCCACTCTGCGCGCGCAGCAGCGGCGCGATCGACCAACCACCGAGAATTCGTCCGGCAATGCCGCGTTGCAGCCGGTAGAACGGCACATCGTACAGAGCGTAAAGGTTATAGACCCATGGAATGTCGTGTCCGAGCGGCCGGTAGTCCGCGTCCGAGTTGAACGTATCCATGCTTGTGATTCCGTTCTGCCCGGTGCCTCCATTGCCCAACGCGCGGCTGAACGTGAGGTTCGACGTGGCGGTGACTCCGTGCCAGTCAAACAACGTCATCGACACATAAACGCCGTTGTAGTTCGACGAGCGCCCGCTCACGTTGCTCGGCACCCGCGACGTTTGCACCGGTGCGGAACTGGTCAGTGTACGGCCCAGAGTCCATCCCTGGGCGCCGTCGAGCGTGGACCAGATACGCCGGACGTTGGTGTTCAGAATATCCGCGCGAAGACGGCTAGCCACGGCCGCGGTGCAGTTGGCGAATCCCTGGCAATACGGCGACGAGGATCCGCCCATGGCCGCTTCGAAGAACGGCTGTGCGCCCACCGCTCCGCCAGAGGCCACCGATTGATACAGTCCCGCGTAGGCCTGCGCGAAGGTCTGTCCGTTGAGCGTGGTCATGTAGGGAACAGCGTTCAACTCAGCGCGCCACATTTCGTTGCGGCTGATCATGCCGATGTAGCCCAACTCGATCCGCGCCTTCGACGAGAGCTGCTTCTGGATCGAGAACGTGAACTGGTCGGTTCTGGGCGGCAGCAGCTTGGTATCGAGAATCCATGTCTCGCCGAGCGGAGCGTTGCCGCGAATTCCGGGGAAGTAGGGCTGCTCGAGTACGCGATCTACGGCCGGCAGCGGCGCGGTGAGTCCATCGACGCCGATGCGGAACGCAGTGTTCGGATCGACGCCGGAGACGCCGCGGCAGCGTCCGTCGCGCGATGCGCCGATGCAGGCGACCGCCTGCCCGATTCCGGTTCCCTGCAGCGGCACCTGCACGATATTGATACCGTTTACGCGGCCGAAGATGCGTGCATACCCGCCGCGCAGTACCGTGGTCCGGTTCCCGAAAAGCTTCCCGAGCAATCCGGTCTGGTAGTTCGGGCTCCACGACGCGGCCAGCCGTGGACTGAACACGTTGTATGCCGGATCATAGGGATACTTGCGGCCGCTGCCGATGTTGCGGATCGTCGAGAATCCGATGGTGGGCTGGTAGGCGCGTCCAGCCAGTGCGGCTTTCTGCCGCTCGGCCAGATAGTCCGCCGACGTGAACGAGTTGCCATCGCTATCCACGACCATCGGCTGATTTCCGTTCTGCTCGTAGGGCGGCATCTGCACCTGGTAACCCATTCCGTAGATCAGCGTGAACGAGGGCTTCATTTTCCACGTGTCGCTGAAGTAGACGTTATAGTTGCCGACGATGCTTTCCGACTTGATCGACGTACCGAACGGCTGCAGGATACCGCCCTTGCGCGGATAGAACACGCGGCTCTCGGCGACAAATCCCAGAACCTGGGAATACAAGTTGTTCCAGGTGCCGTACTGATTCGCGGGAACCGTCGACGGAATCAGGGCGGTTGGCGTCTGAATGCCTTCGCCCGCGCCCAGCAGGTAGGTCGGCGTGGTGGTCATGTTGAGACCGTTGTCGTTCCGTTGGTGCTGCAGGAACCAGCGCGTGTAGGCTCCGCCGAACTGGAACAGGTGATTGCCGTGGACAAGGCTGAGGTCGTCTTTGATCACCTTATCCTGACCGTTCCAATAGCGCGACAACGAGTTATTGCGGTTCACTTCGTAGGGTAGAAGCGGCAGGTCGACCGCGGCTCCGAGTCCCGCCAGTTGCGCGGGAGCCCCGGCCGAACCCCACTCCCACGAGTTGCGCGTGTAGTTGAACCGGAAATCGTTGATCAGCCGCGGGCTCAGCGTGCTGGTCAATCCCGCGACGTAGAACGACGGCGTCTGCGGGCGGTCCGTCAAGGCCTTTGGCTCGCCGAGTTTGTTGCCTGGGAAGAAGCCGCCGATGTCCACTTGGCTGGTCGTGTACTGATATAGGTGGAAGTAGCGATAGCTCAGCATCAGGCGGTGCTTGGGTGTAAGGTCGCGATCGATTCGGCCCACCAGGAAGTTTGAACTGACCGGGAGTGCGATCTGTGACGTGTAGCCCTGCGTGTTGAAGAGGTCGCCGACAAGCCGATTGTTGGGCTGGGGCATGAACTTGTTCCAGATTTCGGAAACCACGGGACTGATGCCAACCGCCCGCGGATCGCAGGTGGATGTGCCGCACATCGCCGGTTGGTAAGTTACGCCGTCCACTGTGACCGGTCTCGCGTTGAGATTGTAAGGGCGCCAATTTCCCGCCGCGTCCGGAACCTGGATCACGCCGGCGCGCAGCAGCGGCGTCGGCACGGCGCGAGTGTATGTGATCACTTGGGGAAAACGCCTTCCTTCGTAGTTGACGAAGAAGTATGTCTTGTGGCCCCCGAGTTCCGGCGTCAGCGGACCGCCCAGCGCCGCGCCGAACCGGTGCTCGTGTGTCTTGGGTCTCGGCTGATTCGTGCGGTTGTTCGCCCATGAGTTCGCGCTGAAGTTGTTCCCGAAATAGTATTCGTACGCCGAGCCGTGGAATTGATTCGTGCCGCGCTTGGTGGCGAACTGCACCTGGCCTCCGGATGCGCCATTGTAGTCAGCGGTCTGGTTGTTGAGGCTCACGCGAAGCTCGTCGACGCTTTCGATCGGCGTGGGTACGACGCCGGAGGGGTCCCCCCCGGAGGTGCGCGCCGTCGACCCGCTCGAGAGCGTGTAGTTGCGGTACGTGCCGTCCTGGTCGCTCGAGATGTTGCCGCCGTCAAGCGCAAACGTGTTCTGGTCATCCGCCTTGCCGGCGACTTGTCCGCCGGGAGTGACCGCCGGCTGTAGCGTGACGAACGCGTTCGCGTCGCGGCCCAGGGTCGGCAGGATCGCGAGCGCCTGTCCCGTAATGATGGTTCCCGCTGAGACGGTGGTAGTCTGCAGTTCGGCGGCGGGGCTCGCCTGCACGTCGACGGTGGTCGCGGTGGCGCCCACTTCCATCGTGACGTCGAGCGTCAACGCGGTGCCGACCTGCACGCGCTGTCCGGAGAGCCTCGCCTGTTTAAAGCCGGGGTGCGCGACGGTCAGTTCGTACGCTCCCGAGGCGACATTCAAGAAGATATAGCGCCCCACTTCGTTGGTGACCACCGTTTGTTTGATCTGGGTGGCGTTGTCCTTCAGGGTGACTACGGCGCCTTGGATAGTTCCGCCCTGTGGGTCGGAAACCTGTCCGGCGACGGAACCGGCCGAGGTGAGTTGTGCCGACAGTGGCGTCGTGGCGAGTGTCAGGCAAAGGAAGCAGGCAAACACAGCGGAACGAAATCGTGACATGGATAGTCCTTCCTTAACTGAAAGTTCCTGTTCAGATTTTCCGGATTCCGCAAGTATATACCTAACTAACTAAAACGAGTACTTCAACCCAAACTGGACGATGCGCCCGGGGCGGGCCGACTGAATGACGCCGAAGGTGGCGGGTTGGCCGATGTTGACCCCGGGGTCGCGGAAGTTCGCCCGGTTGAGGGCGTTGAAGAGTTCGGTGCGAAACTCGAGGGTGTGTCGTTCGGCGAGGCGGAACTGCTTGAGCAACGACAGGTCGGTTTGGACGAGACCCGGACAGTCACGGTGTTCCGGCCGGCGATGGCGGGCAGGCGGACGAAAGCGGCGGTGTTGAACCACTACCGGGGCGTGCGCGGTCCGTCGTTCGGATTGGCGATGTGTTGGGACGGTCCGCGCCTAGGCCGCGGGAGAGACGTCGACGGGTTCGGTGACCGCGAGGGGTCCGCCGGATTGGGCGGAGACGATACCGAGGAGGGTCCAGCCGCCGAACCAACGTTGGCGTAAGGGGACTTCGTAGCCGAAGGAGGTGACGACGCGGTGGCGGACGTCGAAGGCGGCGAGTCCCCGGACGTCGGAGAGCGAGAAGGCATCGAGTCGTCTTGAGGAAAACGGCGATGGGGGAAGTGGAGTGTTTGGACGGCGAACCGGGCCTCGGAATGCGGTCACTTTTCCGCACGGATTCAAGTATGGCGAGTGTTTTCCCTGAGAATTGCGAAGTGGCACGCGAGGCTGTCCCTACCGCCCTACCGCGACCAAACTGCCGCTTACCAAGTCCGTTTGCGAGAGAATTGGGCCCGGTCGAGGGAGGAAATGGGCCGCCGGTGGAGTATGTCTTGGGCAGGCTCTTGAGACGAAGTACAAGAGGTTGGTGCACGAAGGGCTTATCAGAACTGTGCTGGTTGACGACGAACCAATCGCACGGCAGATCCTGGAAGAGGAACTTTCGGAAATCGACGGATTAACCATTGTTGGGCAAGCGGGCAATGGCGAGCAGGCGGTAGCCGTGATTAACTCGCTGCAACCGGATCTGGTGTTGTTGGACGTACAGATGCCCGCGCTGGATGGTTTCGAAGTTGTGCGGCGGGTGTCGCCGCTGCCGCCCGCGATTGTTTTTGTGACGGCATATGACCAGCACGCACTGCGGGCGTTTGAAGTGGGCGCCGCCGACTACCTGCTGAAGCCGGTGCGTAGCGACAGGCTGCGAGCCATGGTGGACAAGGTGAGGCGTGGGACCAAGAGTCGCCGTGAAACCGCGGAGAGGGTGGCGAAGACAGTGGAGGCGGCGGCTGCGCCCGGTCGAAGGAAGATCGTGGGACGGAAAGGGAGCGAATACTTTCTGCTGGACCTCGAGGAAGTGTTGGCGTTCCGAGCGGAAGGCGAACTGGTCTGGATCATCACCAATCAGAAGCGCTTCCTGGCGAACCAGACGCTGCAGGAACTGACACGCCGGCTGGAAGGAACGGAGTTCAAGCGCGTCCACCGCGGGGCACTGATCAACGTCGACCACGTGCGCAAGATGAGCACGCTGTCGAGTCAGCGGTGGCTGCTGACGATGACGAACGGCCTGGAGTTCACAGTCAGCAAGCGGCAGGCGCACACGATCCGGGAAGTGGTGTCGCGGTGACTGGTCCGCCGACGGCGGAATCGAGCCCGTTCACGGTGAATTCGAGACCGGATATGGGCTTTCGCGCGGGCGAAGGCGCCGGCGGCTGTATTCTTTTTCAACGGGCATGCTGGAAGCGATTGACCTGACGAAGAGTTACAACGGGACGACGGTGCTTCATCCATTGAATTTGAGAATTGAAGCCGGAGAGATCTTCTGTCTGTTGGGATCCAACGGAGCGGGCAAGACGACGACCATCAACCTGTTTCTGAATTTCATCGATCCTTCGGGAGGGCAGGCAAGGGTCGGCGGACTGGATGTGACTCAACAGCCGCTGGAGTCCAAGCGGCTGTTGGCCTACATTCCGGAGCAAGTGACGTTGTACAGGAACCTGACCGGCCTGGAGAACTTGGACTATTTCCTGTCGTTGTCCGGGATGACTTACAGCAAGGCGGAGTTAATCAGGTTTCTTGGCGAGGCGGGGCTGGGGGAAACAGACGCGGGCAAGAAAGTCGGCGCCTATTCCAAGGGGATGAGGCAGAAAGTGGGCATCGCGCTGGCGATGGCGAAGAAGGCGAAGGCGCTGCTTCTGGATGAGCCGACGTCGGGACTCGACCCGAAGGCGTCGAATGAGTTTTCGGAGTTGTTGAAGCGGCTGAGTGGCGACGGCGCGGCCATTCTGATGGCAACGCACGACTTGTTCCGGGCGAAAGAAACGGGCAGCCGGGTCGGCATCATGAAGCACGGGCAGTTAGTCGCGAATTACTCGACGGCGGAACTGGGCCATGCGGACCTGGAGCGGATCTATCTCGACCATATGCACGACTAGCTGGAGACAGGCATGACGGCGCGAATCGCACGGAAGGAATTGCTGGAGATGGTGCGCGACGGGCGCTTTCGCGCGGCGGGAGCAATTGTCTTCGCATTGCTTGGAGGGGCGCTGTTGCTGGGCTGGCAGCACCACCGGGAGGTGAAGGCGCAACATGACGCGGCGCGAAAGGCGACGCGCGACCAATGGCTCCACCAGGGGCGGAAGAACCCGCATTCGGCGGCGCATTACGGGGTGTATGCCTTTAAGCCGAAATCGCCGCTGGCGTTGGTGGATCATGGCACGGATGCCTACACGGGGGTCGCGGCCTGGCTGGAGGCGCATAAGCAGAATGAGTTCAAATACCGGCCGGCGCAGGACTCGACGGCGGCGCAGCGGTTTGGGGAACTGACGGGGGCGACGGTATTGCAACTACTGGTTCCCCTGCTGATCGTACTGCTGAGTTTCGATGCACTGGCGGGGGAACGGGAATCGGGGACGCTTCGACAGTTAATGAGCCTTGGAGTGAGACCGGGGGTGCTCGCCGCCGGCAAAGCGGTTGGGGTGGCGTCCGCGCTGCTGCTCCTGCTGATTCCAACTGCAATTCTCGGGAGCGTCGCGCTGATGCTGGCGTCGGGCCAGGAAGATATGGTCGGGGCGATTCCCCGAGCGCTGGGAATGGCGCTGAGTTATCTCTGTTACTTCGGCGCCCTGATTGGCCTCTCTCTGGCGGTTTCGGCGCTGGCCCGTTCCTCGCGGTGGGCGTTGCTGGTTCTGCTGGGATTCTGGATGGCGAACGGACTGGCCGGTCCGCGTGTGGCCTCGGATCTGGCGAAGGCGATCAACCCGTCGCCTTCGGCGTTTGCGTTCAACCACAAGATAGAGAGCGCGATCAGGAACGGGATCGACGGGAACGATCCCGCCCCGGTCAGGCAAAAGCGGCTGGAAGAGGAAGTGCTGAAGAAGTATAACGTGGGCACGCTGGAGGCGCTCCCGGTGAACTTCACGGGGATCCGGCTGCAAGAGGGCGAGAATTACGCCAACATCGTTTTCGACCGGGCGTACGGCGAGTTGTGGGACGTGTTCGCGCGGCAGGACTCGGTGCACCGGTTTCTCGGCATAGTGACGCCGGGGCTGGCCGTGCGGGCGCTGTCGATGGGATTCGCCGGCGCCGATTTTCCCCATCATGCGCATTTTGCGAAAGCGGCCGAAGAATACCGGCGCATGATCCAACGCGTGATGAACGACGACCTGGCACGGAACGCCGGCAACACCGCGCCGTATCTGGCAGGCGAGGATCTGTGGAAGAAGGTGCCTGCGTTTCACTATGAGATGCCGGGCGCGGGTTGGGTGGTCGCACGGCAATGGGAGGCAGGCGCGATGCTGCTGTGGTGGCTGGCGGGCGCGGCGGCGGCAGCGTGGCTGGCGGTGCGGCGGATGCGGGTGAACTGAAATGACGTTGCGCCTGATGCTGTTCGAGTGGCGGAATCTGTGCGGAGACCGGACGCCGCTGCTGATTGCCTTGTTGTTAGGGCTGAGTATCGTCTACGGGGCGGCGAACGGGTCGCGGTGGGTATGGTTCCAGCGCGAGACGATCGCGGCGGCTGTGGGCGAAGAACACGAGCGGCTGGCGGGAATCCGCAACGACATTCCCAAGTTGGATGCCGGGGAAAAGAAGGTCACTCCATTTACAGATCCACGGCTGCCGCAGTACTTCGGACGAAGTCTTGGGGTGAAACTCGCGGCGATGCCGCCGGCGGCAACCGGCGCGCTGTCCATCGGGCAGAGCGACCTGTATCCGTACTACTTCAAGATCTCGACCAACAGCAAGGAGACGTTTGCCAACAACGATGAGATCGAGAATCCGGTCCACCTGTTGGCAGGGCGGTTCGATCTGGCGTTCGTCATCGTCTACCTGCTGCCGCTGATGATTCTGGCGTTCAGCTACAACCTGGTTTCGGCGGAAAAGGAGGCAGGAACGCTTGCGCTGACGCTGTCGCAACCGGTGACGCTCAACCGCGTGGTGCTGGCGAAGGCGGGGCTGCGGGCGCTGTTCATCCTGGCGCTGGCGACGCTGGTTCCGCTGGCCGGAGTCGTGGCGGGTGGCGTGGATGTGGCCGCGGAGGGCGTGCTCCCCCGGCTGCTGCTTTGGATCGTGGTGACCGCCGTGTACGGGCTGTTCTGGTTCGGACTCGCGATTGTCGTGAACGCGGCCGGCAAAAGCTCCGCCACCAACGCGATTGTTTTGGCCAGTGCATGGCTGCTGATTGTGCTGTTGATTCCGGCGATATTGAATCTGGCGGTCAACTCGGCTTATCCGGTCCCCTCGCGCGTCGAGATGATCCAGGCCATCCGGACGGCCGGAGACGAGGCGACGCGGCAGGGCAGCCAGTTGCTGGCGCGATACCTGGAGGACCATCCGGAACTGGCGCCAGCGCGGGGTGGCGATAGCGCGCCCGACTTCGCCACTCTCCTGATTGCCGTCAACGATGCGACGGAGCGCAAGGTACGGCCGGTGTTGGAGGATTTTGAGCGCCAGGTGGCGAGCCGTCAGGCGATGGTGGACGACTTGCGGTACGTGTCGCCCGCCATTACCGCGCAACTGGCCTTCAATGATCTGGCAGGGTCGAGTTCGCAACGTTACCGGCACTTTCTTTCGCAGGTAGATGACTATCACTTGCGGTGGCGCGAGTTCTTCGTCCCTCGGATCATGGCGAGGCAGAAGATTGCCGTTGCGGACCTGGACCGCCTGCCGGCGTTCGAGTTCCGTGAAGAAGAAACGGGCGCGGTGGCGCGGCGGGTGCAGGCCGGCGTACTGGGGATCCTCCTGCCGGGGCTTGCGCTTTTGGTTCCGGCGCTTCAGCGTCTGAGGCGGTATCGCGTTGCTGGCTGATATCCGGACTGCGTTGCGAACCTATGCGCGAACCCCGCTGTTGGCGGTGACCGCGGTGATCACAATGGCGCTGGGCATCGGGGCCAACACGGCGGTATTCAGCTTTGTGAGCGCGCTGCTGCTGCGCCCGATGCCATATCCGGAACCGGAACGGCTGGTAACGATCGATTCGGTGCGCGGCGGCGAACGCGGCAAACTCACGCCGCGGGAGTGGGAGGAGCTCAACCAGGACTCGGTGACGTTCGACGGAGTGGCGGCGTGGTACCCGAGCCAGTACAACCTGACCGGGGCCGGCGCACCGGAGGTGGTCCGGGCATGCATGACGACGGCGAACCTGTTCCGGGTGTTGGGTGTCGGGTTGGCTCAGGGGACGTCCTGGCAGGAAGGCACGCACCGGGAGCGCAATCCGGTATTGGTGCTGGGTCATTCCACGTGGCAACGGCGCTTCGGCGGCGATCGGGCGATTGTGGGCGGGACGATCGTGCTGGATAGTTCCGCCTATCAGGTTGTGGGCGTGGCGGGAGCGGGATTCGAGTTTCCGGGCAGGATGGACGTCTACCGTTCTGCGCATCTCGGAGGTGCGCAGAACTGGGATGTCCGTAGCCTGTTCGTGGTGGGGCGCCTTCGCCCCGGCGTGACGCTGCAACAGGCCCAAGAGAAGTTAAAGCAGCTTGGGGCGCGGATGGAACAAACCTACCCGGGGACCAACCAGGGAGTGGCGTTTCATGCCCGAGGATTGCGCGAGACGTTCGTGGGCGAGGTGCGGCCCTATCTGCTGTTGACGCTCGGCCTGGCCGGTCTGGTTTTGCTGATCGCTTGCTCGAATCTTACAAACCTCCTGCTGTCGCGCGGATTGTCGCGCCGGAAGGAACTGGCCATCCGGAGCGCTCTAGGCGCGGGGCGCGGGCGCATTGCGCGGCAGCTTGTGACCGAGACGTTGGTGCTGGCCGTGACAGGAGGCGCGGTAGGCGTCGCGTTCGCCTACTGGTGGACCGGAGTCCTCTCGCGATGGCTGCGGCTGGAGTTGCCGGCGTGGATGGCGATCGGAATGGACTGGCGTGTTCTGGTGTTTGCGCTGGCAATGTCGATGGCGGCGGGGGTGGCGGCGGGGATCCTGCCCGGCCTGAGCTTTTCGCGGACGACTCTGAACGAAGTCATGCGGGATTCCAGCCGCGGCGTGTCGGGTGGGCAGACATCAAGCCGGCTGCGCGGAGCGCTGGTTACCGGCGAACTCGCGTTGGCGTTAGCTCTGCTGGTGGCGGCAGGCCTGTTGGTGAAAAGCTTTCAGCAGTTGGATGGGACGGAAACCGGATTCGCGCGGACGCCCGCGTTGACCTTCCGCACGGATCCTCCCTGGGCGCGGTACAGCAAAGTGGAACAGACCGCGCCGTTCTACCGGCGGGCGCTGGAACGGCTCAGCGAGATTCCGGGGGTCACGGGCGTAGCGGCCAATCACAGCCTGCCGCTGGCGCTCAATCAGAACTACGGCAAGCCGGTAGTCGAAGTCGAGGGCCAGAGTGTGGAACAACAGCAGAGAAACCCATTCGTCAACGTCCAGATCGTCAGTCCGAATTACTTCGCGGTGATGGGTATTCCCCTGTACGAAGGGCGCGGATTCACCGAGGACGATCGGATGAACACGCGACCGGTAGCCGTGATCAGCCGGCCCCTGGCTCGCCGCCTCTTCGGGGAAGAAGGCGCGGTCGGACGCCGGGTGAAACTGCCGGGTTTGTTGGCAAGCCTCACTGAGCGGAATGAACGTTGGATCGAGATAGTGGGCTTGGCCGAAGGAGTACGCAGCGACGGCCTGGCTGCTCCGCCCAGCCTGGATATCTACCTATCGAACCAGCAGCAGTTCGCCGGGGACACCTTCTTCATTGTGCGGACCGCGCAGCGGCCCGAGGCGATTGCGCGGAACGTGGCGCAGGCGATTCAGGAGGTGGATCCCGAGCAGCCGCTGTTCGACCTGCAGCCGTTGGAGGAGCGGATTGCCGGCACGGTGTGGCAGCGGCGCATGGCGGGTGCACTTAGTCTCTGCTTCGGTGGGCTGGCCCTTGTGCTGGCGGCCATCGGGGTTTACGGGGTGCTCTCACACCTGGTGGGGCAGCGAACCCGGGGAATCGGCATCCGCCAGGCGCTCGGGGCCACGCCGGGAAGCGTGTGGTGGATGGTGGTGCGCGATGGCCTGGTCCGTGCACTCGCCGGACTCGCGGTGGGCCTGGCGGTCTCGGTGGCGGGCAGCCGGCTGCTGGAGAGCATGCTGTACGGTGTGCAGGCGTTCGACGCGGGTATGTACGCCGGAGCCGCCGCGGTTACGCTGCTGGTGGGGTTGGCCTCCTCGGCGGCGCCGGCGTGGCGCGCAGCGGGCGTCCGCCCGGCCGAAGCTTTGCGCACCGAGTAAGTCGAGGGTAACTGACATGGATGTTGTTCGCCACAACGCGAATCGCCGCAAGTGGGCGAGGCGGGCTGTGTGGGGATTGCTGGCCGCCGGTGCGGTGTCGGGAGCGACCATCGCGCTCGGCCGCTTGAAGCCCGCGGCGATTCAGGTGGACCGGGCGTCCCTATTGATCGACACCGTGAAGCGAGGCCCGATGGTGAGACAAGTGCGCGGTCTCGGTGTTTTGACGCCGGAAGAATTTCTTTGGCTGCCGGCGGTGACCGGCGGGCGCGTCGAGCGGATCCACATCCGGCCCGGCGCCGCTGTGCGAGCGGATACGGTGATCCTGACGCTCTCGAACCCTGAACTGGAGGTAGCCGCGCTGGAAGCCGGCTATCAGGTGAAGGCGGCCGAGGCAAGACTGCGCGACCTCGCGGTGCAGCTTGGCAGCCACCGTTTGACCTTACAGGCTGAGATTGCCCGCGCCGAATCCGAACGGACGCAGGCGCGGCTGAGGGCCGAACGCGACCAGCAGTTGTTCGAGCAAAAGCTGCTGGCTGATGTAAGCCTGCGCCTGTCGAAGGCGGCGGCGGAAGAGTGGAGCAAGCGCCTCACGATCGAGCACGAGCGGCTGAGGATTCAGCAGGATGCTGCCGAAGCTCAGTTGGCCGTTCAACGCGCCGAGATTGAAAAGCTGTCGGCTCTGGCAAGGTTGAAGGAGGAGCAGATTCAGGCGCTGCGAGTCCGGGCGGGCACGCCGGGCGTCCTGCAGGAGTTGCCCGTCCAGGAAGGCCAGAGCGTCACCGCGGGGACAATTCTGGCGAAGGTGGTGCAGCCCTCACGGTTGAAGGCGGAACTGCGAATTCCGGAAACACAGGCGAAGGATCTTGCATTGGGCCAGTTGGCGCAGATCGACACGCGAAACGGCGTCGTGGCCGGAAGGGTGGTACGGATTGATCCGGCGGCGAAGGAGGGGACCGTGCTCGTGGATGTGAAGATCGATGGTCCGCTGCCGGCAGGGGCGCGGCCCGACCTCAGCGTCGACGGCGTGATCGAGATCGAGCGCCTGTCGAACGTGCTGTTCGTCGGCAGGCCGTCATTCGGCCAACCGGGCAGCACCATTCAGTTGTTCCGCGTCAGTGAAGACGGCGGGGAAGCGCTGCGAGTGCCCGTCACATTGGGCCGCGCGTCGGTGAACACCATCGAGATCCGGGCAGGCCTGGAGGCGGGTAACAGCGTAATCCTTTCCGGCAATTCCGCCATCGAGGGGCACGATCGCATCCGCCTGGGCAGGTGAGGAATAAAAGGACTATGAACGCTCCAATGATCAAACTGGATCGAGTGACGAAGGTGTTCCTGACCGAGGAAGTGGAAACTCATGCGCTGGCGGACATCGACATCGAGATTCGGCAGGGCGAGTTTGTCGCCATCTCCGGACCATCGGGTTGCGGTAAGTCGACGCTGCTGTCGATACTAGGGTTGCTCGATTCGCCGTCAGCGGGCAGTTACACGCTCAATGGACAGTCGGTGGAGAGTCTGAAGAATGCGGGCCGGGCGCGGATTCGCAACCGCGAGATCGGCTTTATCTTTCAGGCGTTCAACCTGATCGGCGATCTCACGGTTTATGAGAATGTCGAGTTGCCGCTCACCTACCGCGGAATGGGCGGCAGCGAACGGAAGCAGCGTGTGCTGGAGGCGCTCGAGCGCGTAGGGATGACGCACCGGATGAAACACTACCCGGCGCAGCTATCCGGAGGACAGCAGCAGCGGGTCGCGGTGGCCCGGGCGCTGGGCGGAAACCCGTCGATACTTCTGGCCGACGAACCAACGGGAAACCTTGACTCGCAGAACGGCGAGGCGGTTATGGAGTTGCTTCGAACGCTCCACCGGCAGGGGTCGACCATCTGCATGGTTACCCACGACGCCCGCTACGAACGTCACGCCGGGCGTACGATTCACCTCTTTGATGGCCGCATTGTCAACGAGACGTAAGTCGGTCAGGGATCCGATCCCCGCCGGCGGAGGATTCAGGGCGCCAGTTCATCGTTGGAGGCGCGGCTTGGTCAGAAGACAAGCTTCAGTCCCAACTGGATCTGACGCGGATTGCTGCCGGCGAGCGTGTTCGTGATGCGGCCGAAGCGGGAGTCGCTCAGGATGGCCACCGGCGCGCCAAGAATGGCCCGGTTGAAGATGTTGAAGAAGTTGGCTTCAAATCCGAGTTGGGTGCGCTCTTTCAAGGGGATCTTCTTGACGACCGACAGGTCGTAAAACCGCACTCCCGGACCAAACAGCGAGTTGCGCCGCGTGACGGCATACGGATCGGTCACGTTGGCCGGAATGCCCAGGCGCTGGTCCGCCGCGGCCTTTGGAATCCAGAACTGCGTCTTGTCGAAACGTCCGTTGGAATAGAGGTCTGCCAGAGAGCCTTGAAGCAGAGCGGGCCGCGGACTTGTCGTGATACCCACGTCGCCGTAGTCGATGCCGGAAGACAGGTACACCGGCAGCGACGTTCGCAGTTGGGCCAGTCCAGCCAGTGAGAATCCTCCCAGAATGTAGTCCAGCGTACGGCTCATGTTCGCGCCCAGCCGGCGTCCGCGGCCGACAGGGAGTTCGACTACGTGGCTGATGGTGAGATTGTGGCGGATATCGAAATCGGAGTTGCCGCGCTCGGCCAGCACCGGGCGCTGTACCCAACTCTGCCTGTCGCCTTGAAAACCCGCGGCCGGCGTGCCTCTCGTGTTGATCAGCGTCGGGAACTGTGCCAACCCGGGAGCGAAGTTACGAATCGAGTTATCGCCTACATCCTGAGAATAAGTGTCCACGGAGTTCCCATAGGTGTAGGAAACCGTGAAGTCGATGCCTCGGGTGAGGCGGTGGCGGGCAAACATCTGAAAGGCATGATAGATGGAGTCCGCGCTGTTGTCGGTGTAACGGTAGCGCGCAAAGCGGCCATCCGGGCGCGCGGTCTGCGGTACCGAGCCGAGCCCGTTCGGTTCACTCCAGCGGTACAGGCCCGTGGCTCGTAGACCCACGTAAGCAACCGTGAGGCTCGTCTGTGCCGCCAGTCTTCGTTCGATGGCCGCGCTGTAGCGGTAGGTTGTCGGGCTGCGGAGACCCGGGTCGATCACCCGCTGTTGCGGCGGCGTGTCGGTGCGCAATGGGATTTGCGCGCCAGGAGGGAACGGGATATTTACGAAGATGCTCGAGTGAGCGTACGGGGAATTGAGCACACCGAAATCGAACAGACGCTGGAAGAAACGGTCTGTATAGACACCCCAAGCCGCCCGGATGACCGTGTGCCCCCGGCCGCGCACATCCCAGGCCGCGCCCAGGCGTGGCTGCCAGTTGTTCCGGTCGGACGTAAACAACGGTCTGCCGGGCGCGACACTGGCCATGGCGTTGGCCGTGGGTCCAAATGTGAATGGGTTGACGCCGGCTACGGGTCTGCCGGAAGAGTCGACGGCGTAGAGGTTGCCTTGATAGTTCCCGACAACGCCGATAGCGCCGGCAGGGCTGTAGCGAAGACCCGCGTTGATGGTGAGACCCGGCCGCCAGCGGACGTCGGCTTGGACGAAATACTCCTGCTCGGTGGCGCGCCAGCCACGTTGGGGCGTATTCGGACCGCCGTTCGCGCCGTAAAGGGTCGTATTCAGGTCGGTCACGATGGCCTCCGGCTGATCGGGGCGCGCGCCGAGATAGCCATTCGACCCGACTAGCCCGGTAAACTGCATGAACGATGCATTGCTCACCAGGATGTTGTTGATCAGCAGGCGTCGAAGATCCAGTCCCGAGCGCAGAGTCGTTCGCCCTCTGGTCCAGGCATGCATCAGCGAGCCTTGGGGAACGGTCTGATTGTCCATCAACCCGAGTGAGCGTGGGATGACAACCGGACTCAGTGAAGTGCCGTTCGCCCGGAATTGCAGGCCAAGCTGCGGATCGACGCCGAAGTCTACCAGGACCTTTTCCAGTGGGTCGCGAGGAGCATCGAAGATGCGCGAGCGGAGCAGGCTGCCGCGGCCTTCCAGTGTTTGCGTGGGACTGAGCACATAGACGAACTGCGCCGTCGCGGACTGCCAGCGGCGCCGGCTGTCTTCAATCACGCCCGCCACCGCGCGCTGGTTAATGCTGGCGAACGGTTGCGCGAAGGCGTAGCGCGCGTTCACTGACAGCCGTTCGCTAAGACGGTGGTCCGTGCGGAGAAGAAATGCATCCTGGGAGACGTCGCGTGTATTGGTGGTGGACAGCAGCACAGAACCGGCCTCGCCATCGGCCGTGTCGCCATTAAAGAGCGCCGGACGGAATCCCGCAGCGATTGCCGCGTTACGCTCGCTCAGCGTAAGGGGGCTGAACGAGCCCGCTGGATTCCCGCTCGCCGGAACCACGCCGCGATCGATGTAAAAGATCCGCATCAGCCTCCCGAACTGGCCGGGCATCAGACTTAACAGGTCCGCATTGGGAACCGTGGCCGAGGCGGTTTGTTCGAGTTTCTGCCGGAAGCCCTCGAAGTTGCCGAAGAAGAAGTGACGGTTCCTGACCAGCGGCCCGCCTATGGTGCCCCCGAACAGGTTCTGCCTGAACGGCGGCACAACGCTGCGGCGCGAACCACCCGCGGCAAAGAACGGGCCATAGTTGAAATAGTCGCGGGCGTCCAGTTTGTTGTTCCGGAGATAGTGGTAAAGAGAGCCGTGCAGGTCGTTCGACCCGGACTTCGTGATGATGTTCACCTGTCCGCCGGAACCACGGCCGAAGGTAGCGTCGGCGTTGGACGTGATAATGCTGAACTCCTGGATGGCTTCCGTGGAAACCAGATTCGGCGAGGCCCCCTCGTCCGCCGCACCGTCTACGTCATTGGCAAAGACGGAAAAATCCTCTACTCCAAACGCGGCAAACCATCCCTGGACGAAATCCTCGCCGCCATCCCCGAACCCGACCAGGCCACGACCACCGCGGCTTGACTGACGATGCCATGGCCGGTCTCAGTTGGCCGGCCTCATGCGCCAGTGGAACAACACCGTCAGATCTCTTGCGCCATGAATCTCTCTCAGGTCTTTCTTGGCTTCCGGCGTCAGGACAAAAAGGCGCTTCACCGATTGGCGGCCTTGGCTTGGCGGCGCTCCTCGATCATCTCGCGTAACTCACTGAAGACTTCGTCACCATCAAGCAACTCGCCGCGTTCTGCCTCAGCCGCGCCTCGTTCGAGCTTTGCCTTGAGTTGTTGGAACGCTTCGTCACGTTCGCGCTCATGGCGTTCAAGTAATCGTAGCGCCTCGCGAACCACTTCACTCGTGGTTTGGTAGCGTCAGGACTTCACCCGGCTTTGGAGGAATTCGTCGAGCTCCGGTGTGATCGAGATGTTGACCGTAGTTCGGTTGGTCGCCATATTCAACCAGTAGCGCAGTTGGCACAATGTGTCAAGGGCGCGCAACGACAGATCTAAAGGCAATGGGTGACGTGACAGGCCGGTTTGGTAGACTTCGTTGTTAGTGGTGCTCGCCGCGCTAGGATCGGTCATTCGAGTCGCACTACGGCTGTTGGTCGCTCTACTTGGTTCGGTACTTTTTGCCTTCTTCTCGATGCTGGTTCTCGTAGCGATCAATGACATGATCTATGGCTCCGAGGCGTTTCGGCACAATGCCGGGGCAAAGTTCTTCGTGTTCGCGCAGTGGGCAGTAATCGGATTCCCTCTTTCGCTTGTTGCCCTGTGTATCTCCTTTAATCTGACGGGGAAGATCCCGGCATTGAGCGGAAGACAGCCGCAGGAAACACGTAGTCCGGGGACGTTATAGAAAGTCTTCAGGGTCTTGTTGTGTCCGTCACTGGTGACGACAACCATGCCCTCCCGCTTCGTCCCGTCCGCCGGTCGTCCTGATTCGACATCAAGGCCAAGCTCTTCAGCGTACCTGCGCTCGAAAATGCAACAGGCTGCACCCGTATCCAGCCTTGCGATCATCTCTACTTTCTGGTCGCCAACGCGAAGCTCGGTTGGAATGTCGATTCCCTCAGCGGACGAATAACGATGTGAGGAGTCGAATTTGAGCAATCGCTGCATCCTACCAACCCGAAACAAATGGGAGCGGATCCTCGGGAAGCATGTGCACCAGAAAAGGCACTTCGATTCCTGCGGCTTTGGCGGCGGCAAAGACCTTATGAGCGTCTCTATCCGCGGCGATCAAGCGATCGCCTTCCACAACGACCCATTGGTCTGCATACTTCCCGCGGTTCTGCTGGATCCAATCCGTTTCACAGCTTCGATCACGGGAGGGAACCAATCTCACCGAAGGTCGGTGCTCTCTAGGCCGCCCGCGAAGCGCAGAACCTCCTCCTGCTTCGCCGGCGGCAGTCGGCGGACCTTGTCCAGGATCGCTTCTTCGATACTCATGCTTCGCCTTTCTCGATGATACAAGGGCAGGGGTTGCTAAGGGCCGTGGCGTCGCCCGCCAGTCTTGCTGGCTCGGCTTTGATCCTTATCCCGGCCACCAAGTTTGGCAGTAACGCGGTAGTGGGCGATGGATTGGCCGATCATGGCTGGGGTTCCTGAGCGGGGGCGGCGCGGGTTTGGCGGAGGAGGGCGGGCCAGTTTTGCATGAAGTTGATAGTGGGTGGCTTCACGGCATCGGCGTTGACTGGTTCCGCGAAGAGAAAGCGTTTGCCGTCAGGATGGATATCGTAAGGGCAGGCCTGCGGCAGACCGGCTATGCGGAACAACTCAAGCGGGGGACGGAGGTCCGAGCCAGCCCGATTGGCGACGGCGGAATAGAGCCTGTCGCCGCCGATAAAGAAGATCTCGGAACCGTCGGGCGACCAGACCGGGCAGAACCCGCCGGAAACGGAGACCTGGTGTTTTTGAGCGCCCGATGGAAACGATTGCGTGTAGATCTCAAATCTCCCGTTCGCATTGGAGACGTAGGCAATCATTCGCCCGTTAGGCGAGAAACGAGCATTGGTCTCGAAAAAGGGCGTCTGCAAGTAAGGCTTCGGGTCAGCGAACGCGCCATTGGAGTTGCGCTGAACCGACCACAAATCATACCCCGTGCTCGGATCGTGAGCGGAAAACAACAGAATGGAGCCATCCGGAGACCAGGAACTCGGCCGCAGGAAGGGCCTGGACACAACGGTGACAGGAGCCCTAGCCCGATCGACTGGCTGCACGTGAATTTCCTGGGCGCCAACGCGCGAAAGGCGGAACGCCAGTTCCGCGGAGGTGGGACTCCAGACGGGGTTGGACTCTCCTTCGGCGGCGAAGGTGAACCGCGAGCGTGATCCGTGCACCAGATCCTGGATCCAGATATCGGCATTGCCGCGGTCGGAGGCTTCGTAAGCGGCGCGGGTTCCGTCGCGGGAGATGGAAACGCCGCGGATGAGCCGCGCCGGAGGGCCGAATTCGCCAACTTTTTTGCCTGAACGGTCACGCCAGACGAGGAGGCTGTCATAGGAACCTACGAAATCCGTCCAAATCAGAGAACCGTCCGCGGCGGCGCCAAACTCCCAGGCCGTGTTCAGAAGAGGAACAGGCTCGCCTTCGGGCTCAGCCCTGGATGCGGAAAAAGCCCAAGCCCAAAGACCAGGGCTGCTGCCATCGGTTCTGTAAAGGATGTGCCCGGTGGAAGTGTAGACGGGATAGGCGCCTTTGCGGAGGGTTCGTATGTTGCCGGTGGTGAGGTTGGCAATTTGCAGAACTTGCGAATTTTGGCTGCCACGGCCGACCAGGAGCAGGCGCTCGCCGGCAAAGGAAGGAAGGAAGTGAGGGGAGTAGTAAGCTTCGCTGACCCTCGGATTTGGTAAATTGCCGCGCGACATTTCCATCAGAATCTTGGGATCTCCGCCGGCGGCCGGCACCTCAGACAAGCCGCCGGCAGTTGTGCTGAACACGATTGTCTGGAGATCGGGGCTCCAGGCGCCGCCACGGAAGCCGCCGGTGAAACGAGTGACTATTGAAGGCAGGCCTCCGGACACGCCGACTTTCTTGAGTTCCTGTCCAACGGCAAAGGCAACGTAAGCGCTGTCTGGCGAGAAGAATGGACTCTCGGCCTGCTCTGTCCCCTCAAGCAGCCTTGGCTGGGTGCGGTCCAAATCGCGAATCCACAGCTTTTCCTGGGCGAGGTATGCAACGTGGCGTCCGTTAGGCGAGATGGCCAGCCGCAGCGGAGATTCGGTTGTGGAGAGGGGCTCATGAGCAAACGACAGGATGCGGAGTGGGACATCCGGCGTCTTGGGGCGGCGCAGGAGCCAGCCGGCAGCCCCGCCCAGGATGGCAATCGCGAGCATGGCCGCGAACATCCAGCGTGGAGCGGCTACTTTGTCCGGCGTAGGGGCCGGTTCGGGCGGCGTGGATTCGAACAGAAAGGCGTCACCGACGTCGTGGAGGCGTTTCTTCTTGTCGCGTTCGAGGCAGCGGGCGAGCAAGCGTCGGAGCCAGAATGGGGTCGCGGCCGGAAGTTTCGAAAGGTCGATGTCGGACTTGAGAACTCCAGCGAGCGTGTCGGAGACCGTATCGCCTTGGAAAAGGCGTTTGCCGGTCAGCATCTCATAAAGGACCACGCCGAAGGCCCAGATATCCGTGCGCTTGTCCACCGCGGCGCCGCGAGCTTGTTCGGGACTCATGTAAGCGGCGGTGCCGACGATGAGGCCGGCGGCGGACATGTGCTGAGTCAGCGTGGGGGAGTTCTCCGGGTTACTCTTGCGGTCACCCGGTGTGGATTCGATGGCCTTGGCTAAGCCGAAGTCGAGGAGCTTGACGCTGCCTTCCGGTGTGAATTTGATATTTGCGGGTTTGAGGTCGCGATGGATGATGCCCTTTTCGTGGGCGGCTTCGAGGGCGTCGGCGATCTGGTGGGCTGTACCAGCGGCTTCGTCGATGGGTAAGGGGCCGTTACGCAGACGGTCCTGTAAGGTGGGCCCCTCGACTAACTGCATGATGAGAGCGCCGTGTTCGACGCCATAGATGGAGGCAATGTTTGGGTGGTCGAGGGCGGCGAGGGTGCGTGCTTCGCGTTCGAAACGGGCGAGGCGATCCGGGTCGTTGGCGACTGCGGCGGGCAGGACTTTGATCGCGACATCGCGATTGAGTTTGGTGTCGGTGGCGCGGTAGACGACACCCATGCCGCCTTCGCCAAGCTTGGCGGTGATCCGGTAGTGGGCGATGGATTGGCCGATCACGGATGCCTGTGCCGTATTGGGTCGCGTCGTTCCGATGATTATGTCACACCGGGGGAGAGTGTTAGTAAGACACGGGCTACCAATACGTTGGTATCGAGGGTGATTCTCGCCGGCGGGGCGTATAGCCAAGCCGTACGCACTTCATGGCTTCATCCAACGCGGCTTCCGCTTCGACTTCCGCAACAACCGGATGCTGCCGGTCAATTTCGGTGAAATATTGTTCCAGACGATGGGCGGCTTCACTCGCGGCGCGTGCGTCCGCCCCTTCTTTTTGAAAATGGATGGGACGAATACTGAACGCCTCATCCTCGGCCAAAGGGCGGCCAATCAGGGTCTCAACCACACCCCGCGCTTCCAGCGGCAAATCGCTCACTTTGTGCAACACTGCGAAGCTCCACGTGTCTCCTTCACCTTACGTTGCACCGCGTACTCTGTCAACGTTACCCTGCGCTGACAGCGTCCTGTGCGTCCGGCGTTATTGTCACGGAACGGTCAGCGCACCGCGCGTGGCTCCATGACTTAGTCAAGGACTTAGTCTATACTCAATTTATGGAAGCCAGTGTGCACGAAGCCAAGACTCACCTCTCGCGTCTGCTGGAGAACGTCCTTCTCGGAGAGGAAGTAATCATCACCCGATCCGGACGCCCCGTGGCGCGACTAGGGCCCTTCCGGGGGGGCCCTTCCGGGGACAGGCCCTAATTTCCGAGAGAATTCTCCCCCCGAACCCCCACTTCCTCTACAAATGGCCGGCAAACTCCGCTTCGTCATCCCCCGAACCCCCGTCCACGCCACCGCCCGCGGCGTCAACCGCTGCCCCCTCTTCCGCTCCGGCTTCGACAAGGCGAAGTACCCAAACGATTCGCTTTAGTCGCCGACGAAGAGCAGGTCGAAATCCACGGTTATTGCGTTTTGGACAACCACGTACACTTCCTCCTCGTCCCCCTCACCGACAAAGCCCTCGCCCGCCTCTTCCTCCGCGTCCACACCTGGTGGGCCATGTACTTCAACGCCAAAACCCACC
>JAEUQD010000660.1 GCA_016789925.1 Bryobacterales bacterium
CTTGCCGCGAAAGAGTTCGAGACCCCGGCGCTGTTCGGCGGAGAGGGCGTCGCGGTCGCCGTGGATGTAGCGGTCGAAGGGAGCGTCGCCGGAGAGGAGCGAGCGCACGTAGGTGGCCAGCGCCCGCGCCATCGTCTCCGCCGTTAGCCCCACCCGCGCCGCCGCCTCCTCCACTTTCAGATCCATCTCGTTCGCATCCTCGATCGGCTTCAGCACCTGCTCCTCCAGCGTCTTCACCCGCCCGTCCCAGAAGAACGCACGCCCGTAGCCGCGATTGATCAGCGCGGGCGCATTACGCCGTCCCTTGCGGCCGAAGACCCCGATCGCCACCGGCTTGCCGTCGGCGAAGGCGAGTTCGGGTTCATGGCAGGTGGAGCAGGAGACGGACTGGTCTCGCGACAGCCGCTTATCGAAGAACAGCCGCCGCCCCAGTTCGATTTTCTCCGCGGTGAGCGGGTTATCCTCCGGGGCCGGCAGGTACAGATCCAGCCCCAGAGGAATGTCCACGGCGAGCGCGAGCGCTCCGGCGACGGCGAAGGTGACAACTAGACGGCGCATAACCGGCTGCTTCGTAGGCTGGTGCTTATTCTAGTCCGCGCATGTCGGGAGGTTGTCATGATTCTGTCAGGAATGCCGCATCAAACAGTCAGCGTATCGTCAACAAATGAGTATCGCCGGTAGGGCAACATGATGGAGGCAGCCATGAAATCCGATATGTTTCCGGTGGTGGATCAGAAGGGCCCTGCTTACCTGATGGCTGTTATCTCCTTTGAAACCTTAGAGAAAAGGCTCTCCAAGATGGAGACTTGATCGGCTTCTCGAATCGTATCCGTGAAGGCAATGTGACCATCGGGATGGACCGAGAGCGAATAGATGCCGCTCCCTTGGATTCCGGCGGCGTACGGTGCGGAGCCATCAATCGGAATGGCCCAGATCTGGCTCGCTTGGGACGGGCCTTCGGCGCGTCGGGTAAACAGCAGCGCCTTGCTGTCACCTGTCCACGCGAATCCTCCCTCAAGCGTTCCGCTGGGACGCTGGACTTCTCGCAACGGACCACCCGAGGCGGAGACCACAAACAGCGGCACATGCCCATGTGACGGAACCAGCGCGATGAATGCCACATGACGCCCATCCGGAGAAGGGGAGAGGTCCGTAATAATACCTCTGCTCGCTTCCAAATGACACAGTTCCTTCGCTTCATCAGTGCCCACTTCGCGTCGCATGATGCGCACGGTATCTACATTCGGACGGGGCCTGCCCGGTGGTGAATAAATTCCGGAATCACGGACGAAGTAGAAAATCGCCTTTCCGTCCACGGAGGCAGCAGGCAGCCCGACCTCCCTGTCAATCAGAACACGCTCCTTGCCAGTGGCGATCTCGACAGTTCGCAATCCCCCTGGTCCGCGGTCCACAAGAAGCGAGTTACTGTCGGGATACCATCCGCGAAGACGTCCACCGGGGATCGCCAGTTCGCGTTCCTGGCCAGAGGCGTAATTTCGGATCACGATATTAGTGGTCTTGGAGTAGGTCGACAGGATCTGGACCGGGTAGGCATTCATCGAGGCGGATGTCGGCTGTACAGCGTACGCCAGCAGTTTGCCGTCAGGAGACCAGGCGGGGTCCACGGCGGCTGACTGTCGCTGGGGGCTGGACACTTCCTTTGCCGCGCTGCTCACCTTCCAACTGCGGGGATCGGCTTCGGCGTGGAAGACCCCGATACGGAAGCTGTCCTCCCGAAGGTAAAGGGAACCGTTGGCCGCAAATCCCATCGGAAATCCCACGTCGTTTTTCAGAACTTCCGGAGCGCCGAGCGGTCTTCCGTTCGCCACCCGGACCGCCCAAAGAATACGCTTGCCCAGACGCTCGCCCACAAATACGGCTCTCGCTCCGTCCGGCGAGAAATAGGGCGTGGTGTTCCTTGCCACAGCGGAGGCGATTCGGAATTCAGCGCTGCCATCCGTTGCAATTGAATACACGTCATGATCGGCTGCACTCGCGTCCTGGGTCCGCAGCGAATAGACGATCCATCGTCCGTCTGGCGAAAAGTTTCCGATCTCGGGCCGCTCCCACCCGACAGTTTTCAAAACGCGGACTTTTCCGCTGTCGAGCGAGACGAGCGCAATCTGCCACGTTTGATCGATGAGGCCAAGCAAGGTCACGACCGTACCACCGTCAGGCGAAATGCTATGGGCGACGAAGTAGCGGTAATCGGAGGTGCGGAGGACAGTTTTCATGCCCGTCCCGTCGAGGGCAATGATCCTTAGTTCGGTGGCATTTCCGGCTCTCGAAGTGTAAACGATCCTCTTACTGTCCGGTGTGAACTGCGGATAGAAAGAAAAGGAGCCACCCGATGTCCGCGGGATGTCCCGTACAAGGCCAGTTGCTAAGTCGTGCAACGCGAGATTGCCAAAAACGAGATAGCGGCCATCCGGAGACGGACTGAAAGTGCTGCCTATATTCCGCTCCGTCCTTACGAACCGCTGCATGACGCCGCCGCCAGCGGGTTTTGTGGATTCGCCCAGGCGCGTCCGCGCGCTCATGGCCGCTTCCCGCTGGTCCGGATACTCACGCACCAGGCGCTCGTAGATCCGCCGCGCCTCGGCGTCGCCCAACTTCTGATGACATTCCGCCATGCGCAGCAAGGCCTGCGCAGCGACGGCCCGGTCCTTGCTCGTGGCGAGATTCCGGTACTGTTCGATGGCGCGGCGGAGGTCGCCGCTCACGGTCTCCGTGCGAATGGCCGCCTGCAAGTCGATCTCAGCCTGCTTGTTGGCTCCGGCGTGCGCGCCGCCGGCCAGCAGCAGGGCCGCCAGCACTACTCGAGTCCGGTTCCGTTGCATCTTGTCGATCTCCATGGCGGTACTGTAGCGGTGTTGTGTGAGGGTGGATTGCCGGAATTGTGTAGTTTCGGTGTCGCTTTCAT
>JAEUQD010000663.1 GCA_016789925.1 Bryobacterales bacterium
GCCAAGACGAATGTCGTGGATCTCGGCTTGATCTACGATGTGCGGGTTAGGGGCGATGCCGTGCATCTCATCATGGCGATGCCGCATCGCGGAAGGCCGCGCATCGGCTTCTTCACCTACGGCTCGGGTGGGAACAACACGGCCATCCGACAGCGTTTGATGAAGGTGCCGGGTGTGCGGCGTGTGGTGGTGGAGCAAACCTGGGAGCCACACTGGTCGTCCAACAGGCTAACCGACGATGGACGGCGGTCACTCGGATTGGCGTGAACGGCGGCCGCCAACGCGGGACGCTGTTCGTCGTCCTCAAGACGACCCTCTACGAGTTTATTGACGACGAGTGTCCCGCGCTGGCCGCGGCCATCGCTTACTACACGCTGTTCTCGTTGCCCGCGCTCCTGATGATCGTTGTTGCGACGACGGGCGCGGTGTTCGGGCCGGAGATGGCCGCTGATGCCCTGCGCGCGGAGGCTGGCGACCTGATCGGCGAGGGCGCTTCCAGGCAGGTGCAAAACATGCTGGCCGAAGCGAGCAACCGCGCGGCGGGGGCCGGCTGGCAGGCCCTGATCGGCGTGAGCGCATTGTTGTTCGGGGCGACTACCGCGTTTGCGCAACTGCAAGCCGCGCTCAACCGGACGTGGGAGCTTCAAGCGGACCCCAACGCCGGCGGTGTGCGCATGTTCGTCGTTAAACGCCTGCTGTCTTTCGCACTGATCCTGGTTTTGAGTCTGCTGCTTCTGGTGTCGCTTGCGCTTTCCGCGGCGATCGGTGCGGCGGGCAACTCCCTGGAGAGCCTGCTGGGCGGCGCGATTTCCGTCCCAGTCCTGGCCGTGATCAATAACCTGGCTTCGCTGCTGATCACGACGGGGTTGTTCGGGGCGATGTTCAAGTACCTGCCCGACGCGCGGCTGGCGTGGCGCACAGTACTGCTGGGGGCGTTCCTGACGGCGCTGCTCTTCATGGCGGGCAAGACGTTGCTGGCCTGGTACTTCGCCGCCACGGATGTCGGCGGGGCGTACGGCGCGGCGGGCTCCGTCATCCTCATTCTTGTCTGGATCTACTACTCGTCGATGATCGTGCTGCTGGGGGCGGAATTCACTCATGCCTGGGCCATTGTTCACGGCCAGGCGGTGGTTCCGCGGCCCGGCGCCGTGCATTTGGGCGCTCCTTCGCAAAGCGCCTGACTACAATAGGAAGGTGACCGGTCACGAAATACGCCAGAAGTTCCTCGATTTTTTTGCCGCCCGCCAACATCGCATCGTCCGCTCGTCGTCGCTGGTGCCCGCCAACGATCCAACGCTGCTGTTTACCAACGCGGGAATGAACCAGTTCAAAGACCTCTTTCTGGGGTTGGAAAGCCGCGACTACCGGCGCGCCACTACGTCCCAGAAGTGTGTCCGCGCCGGCGGAAAGCATAACGATCTTGAAAACGTCGGCTTCACGCGCCGCCATCACACGTTTTTCGAGATGCTCGGTAACTTTTCGTTTGGCGACTATTTCAAGGCCGACGCCATCGAGTTCGCCTGGGACCTCATCACCAAGGACTACGGTCTTCCGAAGGATCGCCTTTACGTGACCGTGTTCCGCGAAGACGACGACGCCGAAGAGCTGTGGCAGAAGGTGGCCGGCGTTCCCAAGTCGCGCATCTTCCGCCTCGACGAAAAGGACAACTTCTGGCAGATGGGCGATACGGGACCCTGCGGACCCTGCTCGGAGATCCACTACGACCAGGGACCCGAAGCCGCCGAACCCGGCCACGAACACGAAGAGTTTCCGCTGGACGGCGGCGGCCGTTTCGTCGAAATCTGGAACCTCGTCTTCATGCAGTTCGACCGTTCGGCGGGCGGCATCCTGTCGCCGCTGCCGCGCCCGTCCATCGACACCGGCATGGGACTGGAACGTCTGGCGGCTATTCTCCAAGGCAAGCAGTCCAACTACGATTGCGACTTGCTGGCGGCCATTGTCGATAAGGCCGGCGAGCTACTGTCCATCACGCGCGGCGAGGATCCGAAGAAAGACGCGGCCCTGCGGATCGCCGCCGACCATGCACGGGCTTCGGCGTTCCTGATCCACGACGGCGTTGTGCCCTCGAACGAAGGCCGCGGCTACGTTCTCCGCAAGATCATGCGCCGCGCCATGCGCCATGCGCGGCGGTCCGGCAACACCGAGCCGTTCCTCTATCAACTCACCGGCTTTGTCGCCGAGTGGATGAAACCCGCGTATCCGGAACTGATGGAATCGGTTCAGCGGGTGGCGCGCGTCGTCAAGGAAGAAGAGCATCGCTACGCCACAACGTTCCAGGTGGCCGAGCGCGTGTTCCAGGACGAAGTGAAGTCCGCGCAAAACGGCGTGATCCCCGGAACGGCTGCGTTCAAACTCTACGACACCTACGGCCTCGCTCTTGACGAGCAGGAGGAAATGGCGCGCGAGTTCGGCCTGGTGATCGACGGCGAAGGTTTCGAGTCGGAAATGGAGAATCAGCGCACGCGCGCCCGCGCGTCCTGGAAGGGCGCCGAGAAGTCGCAGGTCGACCCGATTTATCACAAGCTGCTCGCCAAGGGAAAACCCAAGTTTGTCGGCTACGACCAACTGGCCGCCGATGCGCATGTGGTGGCCTATCTCCCCGAGAAGCAGGAACTGGTGCTCAACCAGACGCCGTTTTACGCGGAAACCGGAGGCCAGGTGGGCGATCGCGGGTTTCTATACAGCGGTGAAGACCGCGTCGCGGAAGTGATCGACACTTACTATCCTGTTCAGGGGTTGATTGTGCACAAGGTCAAACCGCTGGCGGCGCTCGACGAAGGCAGCAGGGTGCACGCGGAAGTAGACGGTTCGAGGCGTGATGCCACGCGGCGCAACCACACCGCGACGCACCTGCTGCATGCCGCGTTGCGCCGCGTTCTCGGCATCCATGTGAAACAGGCGGGCAGCGTCGTCGAACCGGGCCGCTTGCGCTTCGACTTCACGCACTACACCGCCGTCGATGCCGACGAGCTGGCGGAAATCGAACGCCTCGCCAATGAAGAGATCTTCGCGAATGTTCCGGTCACGACGGACGTGATGGACCTCGACACAGCCGTCTCCACCGGCGCCATGGCGCTGTTTGGCGAGAAATATGCGGACCGCGTGCGCGTCGTCTCCGTAGCCGACTTTTCGCGCGAACTTTGCGGCGGGACTCATGTTTCCCGCACCGGCGACATCGGCCTCTGCAAGATCGTGTACGAAGGATCCATATCCGCGGGTGTCCGGCGCATCGAAGCGATCACGGGCGAAGGCACGTTGCGGCGTATCCAGGAGACCACTCAAGCCATCAATCGCCTGGCCCAGCTTTTCAAGACCAGCGAAGCCGATCTGTATGAGCAGGTCGAGCGGCTGGTGGCGCAGCAGAAGAACCTCGAGCGCCAGCTCGACCAGATGAAAGAGAAGGTCGCACAGGCGCAGTTGGGAGACCTGGAGGTCAAGGCCCGGACACTGAAAGGCGTCAAGGTGCTGGCCGCGCGGGTCGATTCGCTCGACCGCAACCAGATGCGCTCGCTGGCCGACTCGTTGCGCAATAAGTGGAAGACCGGCGTGGTCGTGCTCGCCTCGGCGGAAGACGGCAATGTCGCGATCGTGGCTGCCGTTACCAAAGACCTCACGGCGAAAGTGCACGCCGGGAAACTTGCGGGCGCGCTGGCCCAGGCGGTCGGCGGCAAGGGCGGCGGACGTCCCGACATGGCCGAAGCCGGCGGCAAGGACGCGCAGGCGCTACCGGCAGCGCTGGAAAGCGTCTACGCAAACGTCGAGGGCCAGCTTTGAAGACAACGGTCGCGGTGATCGGCGCAGGCCCCACGGGCCTCGCTTGTGGCATCGAACTCCAGCGGCGCAATATCGATTGCGTTCTTTTCGACAAGGGCTGTGTGGTGAACTCGCTTTATAACTACCCCACCAACATGCTCTTCTTCACGACGCCGGAGTTACTCGAAATCGGCGACATTCCGATGACGTCGATCGGCGAGAAACCCACTCGGACCGAGGCGCTCAAGTACTACCGGCGCGTCGCCGATCATTATCACCTGAATGTCCACCAGTACACGCGCGTTAACCGAGTCTCGGGGAGCGACGGAGCATTCGTTCTCTACGCCAGCAACCGTCTGGGAGAACCTGTCATCTGGGAGGCACAGAAGGTGATCCTCGCCACCGGTTATTACGACAGGCCGAATTATCTCCGTGTCCCGGGAGAAGATTTGGCGAAGGTAATTCACTATTACAAAGAGGCGCACCCCTATTACGACCACGATGTGCTCGTAGTCGGCGGGAAGAACTCGGCCGCGATCGCCGCCCTGGAACTGTGGTGGA
>JAEUQD010000665.1 GCA_016789925.1 Bryobacterales bacterium
CAAAGCGTAACCATCCGTTTGGATGCGGACGTTCTCGCCTGGCTGAAGGCCTCCGGGGAAGGATATCAGACCCGCGTAAACACGTACCTCCGTCAACTCATGACGAGGCACCGGGCGTCATAGCAAGTCGAACAAGGTCAATCGATGCGTGCGGCTTTCATCTTGCCGAGAGCCATTGGGCTGGGGTTGTTGGTGGACCCGTTGTGGGGGCAGGGGCTGCCGAGCTCCTTGTTTGAGATACGGGAGATGGACATGATTAGCGCGATTGTGTGCCGGGTTGGGGCCGGCTGGCCCAGGCGGACAGACGGCCCCGGGGAAAGTTACGTCACGCACCCGCTGCTTTGTTCGCCAGGAATTCTACTTGCCGTGCTGAGCCGCGCAACTGAACAGACTTATAGACTTGCTGAACGCCCTTTGGCGGTCCAGCGATCGTCGTTTTGTGGACGGTGGTTACGCCGATGGTCTGGAAGGATTGTTTCGCCGTCTCCTTCGCAAGCTGAATCGCCGGAAGAAGAAAACTGAACGAAGTGGAACTCTGATCGGGCGTCGAAGCGATCGTCACGGTGATCAGCGCGCCGATCTTCGTATCCTGGACACCGATCTCGTCCCCGGTGAAGTTGAGCGTCGTTCGACCCTTCTTGAGACTCAGTTGTGGTTTGCCGCCGAAGCTGGAAGTGGAATAGTCGATGCGAACTCCTTGCCCCAGGAGCTCGTATTGATTTGGTGCGAGGGTCTGTGCCAATGCAGGCCTCCTTTCGCCGCAATTATATGCCAATTGGGATGGCGCTTCGGCTTTGTGTGTGGCGTTCTAATACCTACGCCATGGTCCATCGATCGTTCCCTGTTCCACGCCCGGCTTGGAATAATCGCAGACACCTTCTGGAAACACGCGGCGTAAGCGGTCTAACTGCTCATTGTTCAGCGGGCGCGAGTAGTCGGCTGGGTTCAGCGGTTTCAGGGCGCACTTGATGACGTCGTCGCGCAGAGGCCCGCCGGCCGCAATGCGTGGGTTTCCGTGATTGGGGTATAACTCGTTGCAGCGCCCGGGGCCGTCATAAGTCTGTGGTTCCGCGATCTTCTCGCCCGTGGCCGTCCAGCAGGCATCCACCACATCGGAAGGACGGTTTCGAACGACTTTCTGTGCCGCCGTACCGGGAGAGGTGTCCTTCGCGATGTTATCGAGCCACTGGTCCATCTGGCGCAGGAAGCTGATGGAAAGCCGGGGCGGCGGGTTAGTCAGAATCACCTGGTTATCGGCGTGGCCATTGGCTGCCTTGAGGCGGGCGCGAGTGGCGAGACTGCGGTAGCGATCGTGGATGTTATCGGACAGGTCTACGTAGGCGCGGAAATCGATGATGGGAACAGTGCCCAGTCCACCGCCGCCGGAGTTGATCCGGCCGGTCCGGTAGGCCGCCCGCAGTCCCGCCTTGTCCGCCACAGTGCGCTCAGCCACGAGGTTGCCATCGTGGTCGTATCCGCCCACCCGTTCGTTCAATTCGACGAACTGAGCGGCTGAGATTTTGCCGGCCTGGAAGGCGGCGAGCCCGTACTGGACGCCCACGTTGTCGAGGGCGCGCCGGGCATGTCCGGTTTTCGGGTCGCGACCGAACGCGTTCACCTGGTTATCTTCGAGCGTGCATCGCGCGCTCCCCTGAGGCACGACGGGAGCGCATGCCGCCGGGCTCACCCAGGCCGGAGAGTAACCACTCTTGATCCAGCCCTTCGTGCAGACGCCCCAGGTGGCGTAGCCTGAAACCGCTGTCTTTTGTTCCTCGGTCCATTGGCTGGACCCGCCGCCGAACGCGTGCTCCAACAGCGAGCAATCCGCCGTGCCCGGCGCCACGCTGATGATGTCGGAATAGCTGGCCGTCGGCAGAATTCCATCCAGCAGACCCGGATAGTTCTGGGCGATCAAGTGCTGTTGGATCGATCCGCCGGAGCCGCCCCATCCGATGGTGTGCACGGGCACGCCAAACCGGGTGACAAAGTGCGCCTTCACCATCATCAGCGTCTCGGCCGAAACGAGGTCGTTGCAATTGTTGCCCAGGACGTTCAGCGACGATGCCGCCACCGCGTAGCCCAGCGCGAGCATCGGCTCGTTCAGGGCGCTGGCGGCACCGCCTTGCCGGTAGCCCGCCCGGCACCCGCCGCCGAAGGTGTACACCAGGCGCCGGTTCCACGCTTTGGTTTCTGTCCAGGGATCGGCCATGGGCTCCGCCGGGTCTTGCACGATGGCAATCTCGTAGATTGCCCGGTTGATCGTGCCCCGTTCCCTGCGCACGATGAAATCGACGGCATGTCCGTGGGTAGTGGTTGTCCTGGCGAGGTCGGCCGGCCGTGGTCCCGCAGGATCAAAAGGCTGAAACCCTTTCTTGGCCGGATCGTTCGATTTGTAGACCCAACTGATTTGCGTCTTCGCACTGCAGTGAGAGTCGAGCGCGGGACCCAATCCCGCAGCCTCGGTCTGACAAACAAAGGGAGCCTGATGCGGACCCGAAAAGACGGGTCCGGTGATGGGATAGTTCACGACCTCGATGCGCGCCTTCTGCCGTCCGGCCCGAAGTTCCACACGGCTTTTTCCCACGGGCAGCCCTTCGATGCGGCCCAACACACGGCCGCCGGGGCCGGTCCGAAACGCCGCGGCTGTCTCCCGGCCGTTCACGGTCAGCCGCAATTCCGGTAAGGGCGCGGTTCCCGCGACCTCCACCAGAGCAGTTCCTCCGGTCACCATATCCGCCCGGCTCGATAGAGGCCGCACCGTGATCTCCTGGGCCGTGAGGGCACCAACCAACGCCAGCCAGATCAGAAACGCCAGTGGTCGCAACATCACCAGCTAGAATACTCGACTCGTTGGAGAGGCGCGGACGGCAGGGTTCTATCCTGGCAGGATGCATCGCTTTTTGATCACTGCTATCGCCCTATGCGCTTTTGCGGCTGCCGCTTCTGGCGGCGAGCGAAAGATTATTCAGCCGGAAGGCTACAATCGGGGGCTGCCGTTCAGCCCGGGAATCCTGATTGATGGAACGCTGTATGTGGCCGGGTTCAGCGGCGAAGATCCGGCGACCGGGGCGGTGCCGAAGAAGTTTGAAGATGAAGTCAAACAGGTGCTGGACAAGATCGGGGTGATTCTGAAGTCGGCGGATATGGAGTACAAGCACGTGGTATCGGTGCAGGTGTATCTGACCAACATGAAACTGTTCGAGCGGATGAACGTGGTCTACCGGACGTACTTTGCGGAGCCGCGGCCGACGCGGACGATTGTGGGGATTTCGAAGCTGATCGGGCCGTCGCGGATTGAGATCACGGTGACGGCGCGGAAGTA
>JAEUQD010000683.1 GCA_016789925.1 Bryobacterales bacterium
GTCCGCTCCGTGCGGTCCAACGTGGTCGACCTCGTGCTGCCCCCGATGTTGTCGCGCTACCACCTCTCGGGTTGGGAACTGGCGACGCTCGGCCACGGCGGCCTGCTCTGCTACCAATCTCCTCCAAGAGTCCACATACCGGCCCTCCGAACGGTATGCGGTTCTTATCCGAGCCGGGCGCTACCTCCGAGGCGCCCGGCTATTTTTCTATTCTCACTTGGGGTTGACAACTCCCTCGCCGGACGAAATCCTGAAACTGATGAAGATTCGCCGCGTCCAGCCGTTCCTCCTCTCCTATCCCCTTCCCACGCCCGTCGTGATGCAGTACTACGGAGGCGAGCGAACCATCCTCAAGCGCGACGCCATGCTCATCCGGGTCGAAGCCGACTCCGGACTTGTCGGGTACGCCCCCGGCCAGGGCAGTGAACTTGCCCACCAGCGCATCACCGAGTTGGTCGCGCCGTTTCTCGAAGGCCGCTTGCTGGCCGAACCCGACGCCCTCCGCGTCATGTTTCAGGAAGGTCCGGGAAAGGACCCGGAAGTCCTCAAAGTGTACGCCGCCGTCGAAGTGGCGTTGTACGACCTGCTCGGCAAAGAGCTTGGTGTGCCCGTTTCCGAACTGGTGGGAGGCCGTGTCCGCGACCGCATCAAGCTCTACGGCAGCGCGGGCATGTATCAACCGCCGGAATCCTATGCCGCCGAGGCGGCCGGCATTGCCGCTCTGGGCTTCCCTGCTTACAAGATGCGACCCGCCCTCGGTCCCGAAGAAGATCTACGGACCGTCAAACTGATGCGGGAAGCCGTTGGTCCGGCCGTAGAACTGATGGTGGATGCCCATGCCTGGTGGCGCATGGGCGACCGTAGCTACTCGCCGGAAACCGTCGAACGGCTCGCCGGTCAGATGGCCGAGTATGAGGTCTGCTGGCTCGAGGAGCCCTTGCCTCCCGACGACCATGCCGCCTACCGTAGGCTGCGCGCCACCGGCCTGATCGCGCTGGCCTCCGGCGAACATGAGCACAGTGAAAATTCCTTCGCCGACCTGATCCTGGACCCCTGCGTCGATTACGCCCAGATGGACTTGGTCTGTCAGGGCGGCTACATCACTTGCCGCCGGATCCTTGCCGACGTCGAGCGGGCCGGCCTTCGCTTTGCCTTCCACTCCTGGGGCACCGATCTGGAGGCGCTTGCCGCCGCCCACCTCGGTATCTGCTGGCCCGATGGTGTTGCGGAGTGGCTCGAATATCCCGTCTACTCCACGCCGCGCCTGCAAACGATGTATCCGTTCCCTCTCGCCCAGGATATTCTCCAGGAACCGCTCGACATCCGCGGTGGCGAATTGGTCGTGCCCAACAAACCGGGTCTCGGCATTGAGATCAACGAAGAAGTAATCGCGCGCTACCCTTGGATTCCCGGGCCGTGGTCCTTCTTCAAACTTACCTCCCCCGCCGAAACGTTTGCCATCACCGGCGATCACAGCGTCAAATGGGCGGGCAAGATCTCGCTCTGATCGCGGCGGCCATGACGGCGGGCGTGGCGTCCGCCGCCTGGGCGGTCCGTGGACGATCTTCCCAAGTGTTCGGCGCATCCCGCTGGCGAGGCAGTCCCGCCAGGCGTGCGATTGCCCTCACCTTCGACGACGGACCCAGCGAAGGTACTCTCGATCTTTTGGAACTCCTCACACTCCACCAGGCGCGCGCGACTTTCTTTCAAGTCGGCGTGCACGCCGAGCGTCACTCCGAGATTGCCCGGGCCGTCTCCCAACACGGCCATGAGATTGGCAACCACACCTGGTCGCACGCCGCACTGTGGCTTCGCTCCTCCGCCTTCATCGACGGCGAGATCGCCCGCGCACAGCAGTCCCTAACCGCCCTTCACGGCGCCCGTCCTGCCTGGTTTCGCGCTCCCTACGGCGTCCGCTGGCCCGGCCTCGCCGTCGCCCAGCGCCGCCACAATTTGACCGGTGTGATGTGGACCGCCATCGCCCGCGATTGGGTCCTCCCCGCCGAAGCAATCGTCCATCGCCTTCGCCGCGCCGCCCGCAATGGAGCCATCTTTTGCCTGCACGACGGCCGCGCCCTCAACTCCAAGCCCGACATTCGCCCTACTGTCGCCGCTCTGCGTCAACTGCTGCCTCTACTCCGTGAACAAGGGTATGATTTGGTTACGGTTTCCCAGTTACTATGCCCGCCGATTTCACCGAACGCGTAATTCAATGCATCGCGAAAACCCAACACCTCGATGCCTCCAAAATCACCCTCGACAGCACCTTCGAGGAGTTGGGGATCGATTCCCTGGACGGAATCAACATCCTGTTTGCCCTCGAGAACGAGTTTGAAGTCAACGTTCCCGACGACGCCGCCAAGCAGGTCCGCACCATCCGCGATCTCGCCGAAGGTCTCCAGAAGTTGATGGCAGCCTCCGCTTCATGACGCGGCGGGTTGCGATCACAGGCCTTGGTGTCATTTCCGCTCTCGGACCCGATGTCGACTCCTTCCGCCAGGCCCTCCTCGACGGCCAGACCGGCATCCGGCCCATCCAAAGCGTGGAACCGGGTCTCTTGCGCTTTGCTAACGGCGCGGAAGTACCTGACTATGACTCCTCCGCGCATTTCGACGCCAAGACCGGCGATCTGCTCGACCGCTTCGCCCAGTTCGGCGTGATCGCCGCGCGGCAAGCCGTGCGCGACTCCGGTATCTCGATGGTTCCTTCGCGAACGGCGGTCGTCACCGGTTGCTGCGTGGGCGGCCAGGCCACCGAGGATGCGGGCTTCATCGATCTCTATCAGCACAAGCGCCCGCGCGTGAATCCGCTGACCATCCCACGCATCATGGGGAACGCCGCGGCCAGTTTCATTTCGGTCGAGTTTGGCATTACGGGACCTGCCTATACGGTTTCCACCGCCTGCGCCTCCGCCAATCACGCCATCGGCCAGGCATTCTGGATGGTCCGCAGCGGCATGGTCGATTGCGCCTTGACCGG
>JAEUQD010000695.1 GCA_016789925.1 Bryobacterales bacterium
GTACTGGTGAACGGCCAGCCCTATTCGCTGAGCGCCGGTAAGGTGCTGGTTTACTTTTTCGACCCGGAGTGCGCGCATTGTCTCGAGGCAGCCAAACGGATGGCGGAGCACTCCTGGGCGGCGACGCGGATTGTCGCCGTCCCCACACGGGTGCCCCAGTTTGCCGGGCAATTCATGGCGGACACGAAGTTGAAGGCCGAGGTCACCAGCGATGTAGCGAAGCTCCGCGAAGTGTTTCAGTTCAACGATCCACCGTATGCCGTGCTGCTGGAACACGGCCGCCAGAAGGAGACCTTTGTCCGGTTTGACGAAATCGAGCCCGCGGCGCGGCTGAAAGCGCTGGGGGCCATCGAGTAGAAACACAAACCCCCGGCTGCTCACCTATGGGAGCGCCGGGGGCTGCTCATTAAGCCCGCGAATTGGGCGGACTAATTTCTACGCTTGAGGGTCGGACGCTCGTCCTCGTCCTCAGCCTTGGGCTTCTCATTCCCTTCCGAATCGATCCGGCCCGAACCAGCCTTGCGCAGACGCGGCTTGTTAGCATCCTTATCGTCCACCTTGCGGCGGTTCAATAGAGAAGCCAGGCGCATCTTCACGTCGTTGAACTCCGATGTGGTGACCACGTATTCGGGTTTGGCCTTGAGGATTTCCTGGATGTTCTTCTGCGACCCTTTGATGCGGTCTTCGGTGAGCGGGTGCGAACTGAACACCTTGGCCATGGTGCCCGGCTTGCGCTTCTCGTCCGACTGAAGTTTTTCGAAGAAGTCCACAAATGCCGTGGGGTCGTAGCCGGCTTTGTAGAGATACTGGAGGCCCAACAGGTCAGCTTCGGTTTCAAACCCGCGGGAGAAAGTCAGGAAGCCGATCGGGATGAGGACACTGGCCGCCTGTCGGACACCGTAACCCGTCCAGCCCCCCATAAAAATGAGCGGGATGGTCGCCAGGTTAACAACCTGACCACGCGTGGCCTGCCGGGTGCCGTGACGAGCGGCGATGTGCGCAATTTCGTGCGCCATCACGCCAGCCAGTTCCGCTTCCGTTTCAGCGCGGAGCACCAGCCCTGTGTTCACAAAGAAGAAACCGCCGGGCAACGCGAAGGCGTTCACTTCTTCGCTGTCGATGACCTTGATGGTGACCGGTACCTTGACGTCGGAATTGCGAACCAGGTTCTGCCCGACGCGGTTCACGTACTCGGAAATCACCGGATCGTCGACAATCTTCGCCTGACGCTCGATTTCCTGGGCCAAGCCCTTGCCGAGCCCGATTTCCTTTTCGAGCGAATACCAGTTCAGGCCCTTGCCGACATCGCGTTCGCCGATGGCGTCGGGGTCTTTCTTCTTATCCTTGGCTAACCCGGCCGGCGCCAAAGCCAGCGCCAGGCAAAGGGACAACGCAGTGAAGGTCCGCTTCATCGTGATCCAGCTCCCCTCAGGAAAAGTCCTGAACACATTATAGGCCCGGGAGAGGTCCCATGCCCGATTCTCCCTACTACATTAACGCGGGGTGAGGGGTGGGGGTTTCGGGAATCGTGTGTAAAAAGCTTGTAAAGCCGGGATTGGTGCTGAAAACGTCGACACCATGAAGCGGAGTATCCTCGATAGGAATGGCTGACCTCTGGATGACCTGGCGGGAAGAGTTCCCGGTTACGAAGAACCTGGTGTATGCGAATCATGCGGCCGTAACACCGCTGCCCGCTTCGGTGGCCGCGGCGATGGCAGACCTGGCGGCGGACGCGCGGGACTGGGGTTCGCTCCATTACGACTCCTGGCTGTCTGCCTATGAGGGCTTGCGCGAGGAAACGGCGCAGTTGATTCATTGCTCGGCGCGCGAAGTGGCGATCGTGAAGAACACGTCCGAGGGGATTGCGACCGTGGCGCTGGGGTTGGACTGGAAAGCGGGGGACGCGGTGGTGGCGTTTCGGGAGGAATTCCCGGCCAACTACTATCCTTGGCTGAGGTTGCAGG
>JAEUQD010000698.1 GCA_016789925.1 Bryobacterales bacterium
GGTGGGTCGCCTATGCTTGGTGGTACTGATTGCGGCGGGGTGCGCGTGGGGCCAGGTTTGCCGGTTGTCGGTAGCCGGACTGAACCGGAACCGGCGCGTCGCGGGTCCGGTGAACACAGAATGCCCGTCGCAGCCTTTGCACTCAGCGCCCTTCGGTAACTGGGGAGTTACGTCGAACTATGGGCCGAAGTTGAACGGCCACCAGTTTGACGGCTGGTGTCACGATTCACGGGTGTGCGACAACGGCGGCAATTGCCGCACGGACTGCCGCGACGGCTGGTATGAGTGGAATAGTTGTACGAGCCACGCTAATTATCGCGGGCCCAACTGCACGCTGTACAACGACAAGGATTGCACGGAGCAGAAGACTACCGAAGGCGTGAACGTTCTGGGGACTTTGACGGTGGATGTCCGTGTAGGCTGCCCCGTGGATACGAATAACGATGGCACGCCGGACGAAGGAGGCTGCGCGGACGTGCGGGTCTATCGTTCCTCGCAGAATTTCATGTCGTTGTACGAACTGGACCCATTCACCGGCGATGAACTGGTGCAGACGCTCTATTTTCCGGGTACGCCAATTCCGGCAAACTGCCTGGCGCTGAGTTGTCCGGCGGCGGGGAGCGAATGGGTTGCGCCTAACGGATATGATAGTCCGAAAGACCAGGCGGTGGTCTACGCAGAGTTGGCGACGGTGATCAACAGCGGGACGTTTCAGGATTTCTCCAACGTGTGCCGTGGCGTGACTCGCAGAGTGCAAGCGACGAATGCGGCCAGCTATGCAGGGCCCGAGGTTGCGGCGGCATCGCTGGTCAGTCTCTTTGGGCGAGAGTTGAAAGCGGCAGCCACCGATGCAGTGACGGTCCGGGTAATCGACGCGGCGGGGGCATCGCGGGACGTGACACCGGCATTCGCCAACGCGGAGCAGGTGAATTTCGCCCTACCCACGCTGCCGCCCGGGCAGGCCACGGTTTTCGTGAGCACCAATGGGAACGTAAGGGCTACGGGAGTGATGCAGGTGGAGACAGTGGCGCCAGGCGTGTTCACGATGGACGCTTCCGGCAGCGGGGCGCCGGCGGCGCTGTGGCAGCGGCCAAACGGGCAGCCACAATTGCTTACGGGCCCGATCGAAGTGAGAGACGGCAACACCTACCTGATTCTGTTCGCGACGGGACTCCGCGCGGGGACCACGGCGGCAACGGTGGGCGGCGCTCCGGCAGAGGTGCTGTATGCGGGACCGCAATCGCAGTTCCCTGGATTGGACCAGGTGAATCTGCGGCTCCCGGCTTCGATCTCCGGGCGCGGGCAGGTGGCCGTGCAGTTGATGGTTGACGGGCGCGCGGCCAATCCGGTCACGATTCGCGTTCGATAATAGAAAGTTTGTGAGAATCGCTACCGTACCTGCCTTGCTGCTGCTGTTCATTTTTCTTTGCGGCTTATTTGTCACTCTGTTGGGTCCGCAACACGACGAAGTGCTGTTTGCCGGGATTTTGCTGCCGCCCTATGAGTACACGCACTCACTGGACTGGGGCGGATTCGAGTTTCTGTTAATGCTCGACTATTACCTGGGCGCGCTCAAGGGGTGGCTTTACGCTCCACTGATCGCGTGGTTTCCGACTAACTTGTGGACTTTGCGGATTCCGGTGATTCTGATGGGGGCGGCTACGATCTGGCTGCTGTTTCGCATGCTGGAACCGAGGGTGGGATACCGACCGGCCGCGTGCGTGTGCCTGTTGCTGGCGGTGGACCCGATCTATATCCTGACCACGACGTTTGATTGGGGGCCCTGCGTTCTGCAGCGGTTGCTTCTGGTGGGGGCGATTGCCGCGGCGGTGGCCTACCGGGAGCGGCCGCGCTGGTGGATGGCGGCACTGGCCGGACTCTGCGCTGGTTTGGCGGTGTGGGACAAGTTGAGTGCGGCGTGGATGCTGTTTGGATGTGGCGGAGCGGCGTTGCTGGTGTACGGGCGCGAAGTGTGGAGATCGTTGAAACCCGCGCCGGCGGCTGCATTTGTGGCGTCGCTGTTGGCCGGCGCATCGCCAGCGATCTATGCCAATTGGGGAGAGTGGGGAAACGCGGTGGCGCGCACTGCGGCGCTGACCGATTCAACGTGGGCGGTGAAGGCGCACCGGCTCTGGATCTCGCTGGATGGGTCCGCGCTGTTCGCATACTTGACTCGGGCGACGGATGTGGACTCTCATGCCGGAGCGTGGCTGTTGGTGCTCGTGGCGGTGGCCATTCCCTTGTGGCGGCGTGAAATCGTTTGGGCACTATTGGCGCTGGCCCTGTCGGTGTGCGCGATGTTTGCGACCGTGGGCGGAGCGGGAGGAGGCCATCATCTGGCGCTCTTATGGCCGCTGCCGCAGATGGCAGTGGGCCTGGCGCTGGGCCGATGGATGGGCTCGGGGCTGAAGATGGTAAGGATTGCCGCGGCCGCGATGCTGATTGTGGCCGTGGCCTCTTCCTTGCGCGTGGACTATGGCTACTATCAGCGAATTGTGGACTACGGGTCGGCAGTGCGCTGGACCGATGCGGCCGAGGGCCTGGAACAGGACCTGATCGCACGCCGCCCAGTCAGAATCTATGCGATGGATTGGGGTATCGTCGGTCCGATGCGGTACCTCAGCGGAGGCCGTCTACCGCTGTCCTACGGTGGCGACCTGAGCCCGCAAGTGCTGAGACCGATGTTTGCGTCCCCGGACTATCTGTTCGTGGCGCATCCGGAAGACAGCGAATTGATCGTAGGGACCCGCCAACGCCTGCACGACTACGCGAAGACAGCGGGGTACACTGAGCAAACGCTGGCGCGTGTTCGCGATGCCCGGGGAACCGCGGTATTTGAGATTTACCGGTTCAGGCGTCGATAGTCCGTTTGCGGTTGAGTTCCTCAGCCAGAATGATGGCTTCGGCAAGTTCCTTCATCGGGCGGCGCATCCGGCGGGATTCGCCGCGCAGGCGGAGATAGGCTTCTTCCTCAGTCAGCGAGTGGTTCTTTTGCAGAATGCCCTTGGCGCGCTCGACCACCTTGCGGGTTTCCAGTTCGCGCCTGGCTTCCTGTGCTTCCTCAAGAAGACGAAGGTTTTCCTCCAGCAGCTTTGTCCGGGCGATCGCATTACCCATCTGTTCGCCGATGAACGTGAGCAACGAGACTTCGTGCGCGGTATGGTCGCGGCGTTCGCGGTGGTGGACGTTGATGACGCCGATCACTTCTCCGCCGCTGACGAGCGGCACCGACAGAAAGGCTTCGTAGGTGTCTTCAATCAACCGGCTGAAGCGCTTGAACCGCAGGTCGGCGGCGGCATTCTCCGATAGCGCGACCACCGATTTGTGCTCGGCAACCCATCCGGTCACGCCCTCGCCGACTTTCATGCGCAGTGAGCCCAATTCCGAGGCGTGAGGCACCTGGGAAGCACGTAGCACCACTTCGTCCGTATCCTGTTCGATCAAGTAGACCAGGCACGCATCGCAGGACGTCACCTGCACGGTCAAGCCCAGGACTTCGCCCAACATTTCATCCAGGCTCAGCTCCGAACTGACAATTCCACTGATGCGGTGTAACAGGTCTATCTGTGAACTGGCAGCATCCAACTCAGCTAGCATCGTGTTTCCAGACTATCGGGCAGGCGGGAAGGAGTCCAATCGAAATTCTCTATCGAGGCTATAGTGAATGGGAAGTATGAGACTTGGAATTGTAACGATACTGGCGCTTGCGCCGCTATGGGGGCAGGGCCTCCGCGGAGTGGTGGATATTCATGTACATTCGGGCCCGGACAGCGTGCCGCGTTCGATTGACGCGTTGGAGGCGGCAAAACTGGCACGGGCGCGGGGCGAGCGCGCCATCGTGTTGAAGAATCATTACGAACCAACGGCGGCGCTAGCCGTGCTGGCGCGGAAAGCAGCGCCGGGGCTCGAGGTGTTTGGCGGCATTGCGCTCAACCGGACCGTGGGCGGCATCAACGCCGCTGCCGTCGAACGGATGACGCGTGTGGACGGAGGCTACGGAAGAGTGGTCTGGATGCCGACGTTCGACGCCGAAAACCAGGTGAAGTATTCCCGCGAATCGCGTCCGTTTGTGAGCATCAGCAAGAATGGGGCACTGCTGCCCGAAGTCGGCGTGGTTTTGGATTTAATCGCCAAGCATAAGCTGACGCTGGCCACGGGACATTCGACGCCGGCGGAAGTGCTGCTACTGGTGCGGGAGGCTAAGCGACGCGGCGTGTCGAGCATCGTGGTGACGCATGGAATGCTGGCGCCGGTAAACATGACGCCGGAACAGGCGAAAGAGGCCGCCGGACTGGGCGCCTATGTCGAGTTTGTCGGGAACGCGATGATCGGGACGCAGAAGTCCAGCGACTTCGCCACCTACGCAAAGGCAATGCGGGCAGTGGGGTTGGATCGCTGCATCCTGTCCAGCGATCTGGGACAGGTCAACAACCCGGTGCACCCCGACGGGTTGGAGACGATCTTCGCCGGTTTACGCGGAGTAGGAATGACGGTGGCGGAGATCGACATGATTGCTAAGAAGAACCCGGCGCGGCTGCTGGGATTGGAGTAAACACATGCTGATTCTTTTTGCGTTGCTGGTGGCATCGCTGCAACTGGAAGACATCTTCCAGATGGAGACGGCGACTGACCCGCAGATTTCGCCCGACGGCTCGCGCATCGTCTATGTGCGGCAATTCGCCGACATCATGACGGACCGGCGGTACTCGAATCTCTGGATCATCCAGTTCGATGGTACAGGGCACCGTCCGCTCACGACGGGGAAGTTCCGCGACACTGCGCCTCGGTGGTCCCCCGACGGATCGCAACTGGTCTTTACGTCGGACCGCGAAGGCGGAACGCAACTGTGGCGGCGCTGGATGGACACGGGGCAGATGGCCAAGCTGACCAACGCCACCGAAGCTTTGGGAACAGCAGCGTGGTCGCCGGACGGCTAGACAATCGCCTTCTCGATGTTCGTTTCCGAGGCAGGACCGAAAATCGTCGACCTGCCGAAGGCGCCGGCTGGAGCCAAGTGGGCCGAACCGGCGAAGGTCTACGACACCCTGGTTTATCGGCACGACCGCGCCGGGTACCTGAAGCCGGGCTACACGCATTTGTTCACGGTTCCGGTGGAAGGCGGGACACCCCGGCAGATCTCGACGGGCAAG
>JAEUQD010000045.1 GCA_016789925.1 Bryobacterales bacterium
ATCGACGTCCAATTGGAAGTCGGCGCGGTCACCGAGTCCATCCAGGTTACCGGCGGTGCGCCGTTGCTGGAAACCGAAACCACCGCCACCGGTCAGATTCTCGAAGGCGACACCATCGTCAAGATCCCGGTTTTGCAGAAGTACGCCTTCCGCATCCTGCTCTACCTGCCCTCTACCTCTAACATCAACGGACAGCACGTGGTTGGACAACGCGAACGTTCCATGGGCTACACCCTCGACGGGATCGGCGGCAAGGAGCCGGTCCGCGGCATGGTCGCCGCCACCAACGCCGTCTCCTCCCCTTCCATCGACTCCTTCCAGGAAGTCAAACTCTTCACCACCGGTATGCCCGCTGAAATGGGCCACTCCGCCGGTGGATTGCTCCAGGCCGTTTTCAAGAGCGGCGCCAATCAGGTGCACGGTTCGGGCGAGGATCGCTATATTCAGAAAGCCCTTATCCACCGCACCTACCTCGAACAACTCCCCCGTGTGAACCCGTTCACCTATCACGAGCTCTCGGGCAACTTGAGCGGCCCTGTCTACATCCCCAAGATCTACAACGGCAAAGACAAGACATTCTGGCTCTTCGGCTTCCAGCGTCACCACGAGAAAGGCGGCGAAACCGCCACGCTCCAGGTGCCCTCGCCGCAAATGCTCGCCGGTAACTTCAACTTCGGCAACCTCAATCCGATTTACGACCCCTCCACCACTCTCTTCGGCGCCCGCGATTGCGCCGCGGGCACGGCGGAGTGCTGGTCGCGTCTTCCGTTCCCCAACAACCAGATTCCGCAGTCCCGTTTCGACCCGGCCGTCCGCAACTTCCTCGGCCGCAACCCCTACACTCCACAGAACAATCCGGATGCCGCGATTGACCGTGCGTTCGGACCGACCAACAACCTGATCTCGCCCACCAACTATCGCTCGTACCGCACCCGGTTCGATGCCAAGATCGACCACCAGTTCGCGCCCAGCCACCGCATGTTCGGGCGTTACTCCCACGTCCGTCACCGCGCCTGGCGCGACCGCCTGTCGCCCGAGATCGCATGGCTCGACTACGACTCCCGCGCCGTGCCGCTCCCCATCGACCAGCGCAACATCGTCATTTCGGACACCTACACCATCAATCCGACGATGATCAACGAACTGCGCCTCGGCTTCAACCGCCGCAAGTCCAGCACCATCCCGAACACCATCGGACAGGATTGGGCCAAGCAACTCGGCATTCCCAACGTCAGCGCCGAGACCTTCCCGAACTTCCAGGCTTGCAACAACCAGTCCAATTGCACCGGCGGCACGACTTTCTTCCGCCAGGGCAATCTCGCCCGAACCTACGAAGTCGGTGAGGATTTCACCTTCCAGAACAACCTCACCAAGATCGTCAACAAGCACACGCTGAAGTTCGGTTACGAGCTGCTGCGGACCCGCTACAACCAATTGGGCACCGCGCTTCCTTCCGGCACCTACCGGTTCGGCGGCACCGATTTCCCCTTCCGTCCCAACACCGGCAATGCGTTCGCGGCTTTCCTCCTCGGCTCGGTCAGCAACGCGGAATTCAGCCAGAACATGTCGACCTGGCTGCCTCAGTGGTGGTCGCACGCCTGGTATGTCCAGGACGACTTCAAAGTGGGCCGCAACATCACGCTCAACCTCGGCTTGCGCTGGAGCTATGAGTCGCCCTTCCAAACCAAGTACGGCTTCCAGTCGCAGTTTGACCCCAACGCCACCGACGCCCTCACGGGCCGCCGTGGCGCGATCACCCACCCCAAGGGCCCCCTGGCTTCGAAGGACCTCAACAACTTCCAGCCCCGCCTCGGGTTGGCCTGGCAGATCAAGCCGTCTCTCGTCTTCCGCTCCTCCTTCGGCATCATCACCCAGGACCTCTTCACCAACGGCCTGGCGCAGAACTTCGAAGAATACTTTGCCACCGCCGCTATCCAGGCGCCGGTCGGCGACCCCCGGCCCGTCTTCCAGTTGAGCCAGGGTCCGCCCGCCGTTCGCTTCAACACCAACCCCGACGGTTCGGTTCCCTTTATCGGCTCGAACTATGCCAACCGGCCCGCTTCCTGGTTTGACCCCAACATGCGGATGCCCTACATCATGAACTGGTCGGGCGGCTTCCAATGGAACTTCTCGCAAACATGGTTGCTCGAGGTCCTCTACCAGGGCTCCCGCGGCGTCCGCCTCCTGAACAACTGGAACATCAACCAGATTCCGCTCAACATCTCCACTGACCCGGCCGTCCTCGACACCATCTTCCGGGCCAGCCAGAACTATCGTCCCTATCCGCACTTTGGCGGCATCCAACACTACTCCAACTACGGCGACAATTCCTACCACGGCAACACCTGGCGCGTCGAAAAGCGCTATGGCTCCGGGTTGCAGTTGAACGCCTTCTACACCTTCTCGAAGTCGCTCAACAACGGCGACTCCGACGGAGGCGTCAGCGGCATCGACTACTACAACCGGGCCCTCGAGAAAGGCCGGGCGAACTACGATATCCGCCACCGCTTCGTCAGCGTCATGACCTACGAACTGCCCTTCGGCAAAGGCCGCAAGTTCATGACCGGCGGCGGTATCAAGAACCAATTGCTGGGGGGGTGGGATTTCGCCTGGACCCAGACCTTCCAGTCCGGTCCTCCCATGACCATCAGCTTCGCCGGCAGCCCCTTCAATTACCTGCCCGGCGATGCCCGCCCCAACCAGGTGGCGGGAGTGAACGCGGTCACCCCGAACTGGAACATCGGACCCAACCGGTTCCCGGTCCAGGCTCAGGTGCCTTACCTCAACGCCGATGCCTTCGCCTATCCCAACGCCTTCACGCCCGGAACCGTGGGACGCAATACCATCGAAGCGCCCGGCATCACCTGGCCCCAGTTCTCGCTGTCCAAGCAGTGGACAATCATGGAGCGCTTCCGCTTCATCCTTCGTTGGGACTCCAACAACCCGTTCAAGAGCCCCAACTACGGCGCGCCCAACTCGGCCTACAACCGCCAGAACCTCCAGAACTTCGGCCGCGTGGGCACCGCCACCCGCGGCGGATTCTCCGACGTCGGAACCGCTCAGCCGAACCACCTGATCGTCTTCCGCCTCGAGTTCTAATCACCCGAACGAACAAGGCCGCCGGTCTCCGATTTTCCGGAACCGGCGGCCTTTCTCTTTTGCGCGATGGTCTGATATGCTGTCCGGTTATGAATCGCCGTCAATTCGTCAGCGCCGCCTCCGCAGGCGTGGCCGCTGCTCAATCCTCCCGCGCCGAAGGTCCAGCAGCCGACTACAAACCGGGTAAGGCCGTCATGGTCCTCGGGTGTCAGTCTCCGCCCACCACCGACGAAAAACTCAATTACTTCGCCCGCCACGGTGTCAAGCACATTAACGGCTACCCCGAAAGCCTCCCCGGCGGCGGCTTCGATCTCGACTCCATGCGCCGCGCCGTCGACATGGGCAACAAACATGGCGTCAAGATCGCCATGATCCAGTTCCCTCTGCCCTCGTCCTATATCACGCGCTCCCCAATGCCCTCCATCATGATGGGCAAGCCCGAGCGCGACCGCGACATCGAAAAGTGCTGCCAGATGATCCGCGACGCCGCCAAGGCCGGCATCCCCGCCATCAAATACAACATGACCATCCTCGGCGTGCTCTCCGGCGAGCCCACCCTCGGCCGTGGCGGCATCATCCAGCGCTCCTGGGACTTCGCCAAAGCCAAGCAGGATCCGCCCCTCACCGAAGCCGGACCCGCCCCCGCTGAAGTCATGTGGGAGCGCATCGAATACTTCGTCAAGCGCGTCGTCCCCGTCGCCACCGAATACAAGATCCGCCTCGCCTGCCATCCCCACGACCCTGGCGTCCCCAAGTCCGGCTTCCGCGGCGTCGACCGCGTCCTCGGCACCGTCGATGGCCTCAAGCGCTTCGTCAACATCGTCGACAGCCCCTACCACGGCCTCAACTTCTGCCAGGGCACCGTCAGCGAAATGCTCCAGGACCCCGGCAAGGAAATCTTCGACGTCATCCGCTACTTCGGCCAGCGCCGCAAGATCTTCAACGTCCACTTCCGCAATATCACCGGCAAGCGCGACAAGTTCGTCGAAACGTATCCCGACGAAGGCGACGTGAACTTCTTCAAGGCCATGCAGGTCTACAAAGAGGTCGGCTACCCCTACATGATGATGCCCGACCACATGCCGCGCCACACCAACGACCCCGGCGGCAAGGAAGCCTTCGCCTGGGCCTATGGCTACATCAAGGCCTTGATTCAAGCCGTTCAGACCATGGGCTAATGCTTCCCGAAGGCTATTTCGAGGTGGCCGCGGGGCAGATCGCCGCCGTGGTCACCTATCTCGAAATGCGGCAGCCGCCGCCGGAACTCCCCGAGCCTTCCCTTGCTTTCCCCATCGAGCGGCTCACCGGTCCTGATCTCGAACGCTACCGCCGCGTCTTCCGCGCCGTCGGCGAAGACTGGCTCTGGTTCAGCCGCCTCCGCCTCTCCGACGACGAACTCGCGGCGATCATCGGCCACCCCCAAATCGACGTCTTCCTCCTCCGTGCGGACAACCGCGATCAAGGCATCCTGGAACTCGACCGCCGCGCCTTCCCCGACATCGAAATCACCTTCCTCGGCGTAACCGCTAATCTCGTCGGCCAAGGCGCCGGGCATGCCCTCATGGTCCACGCGCAACGCCAAGCCTGGTCCCACAACCCCACCCGCCTGTTCCTCCACACCTGCACGCTGGACCATCCCAAGGCGCTCGCCTTTTACCAGCGCGCCGGCTTTGTGCCCTACCGCCGGCGTATCGAAGTTGCCCCGGACCCCCGGCTCGCCGGACTGCTGCCTGAGACCGCCGCGCCCACCATCCCCCTGCTCGGCAAAGCCTGTTAACCCGCCAAGACCAAACCCGGCAAACCTTGAGCAGCCTTGTTTCGATATACTAAGCAGCGTTTCTGTTCGAAACCAACTGCTCCTGCTTGATCCCGAACGACGGAAAACTCATGAAACGATGCCTCCCGATTTTGTTTGCCTCCGCACTGGCGGCGCAGCCGGGCATGGCTCCAACCGGCTCTCTGTCGTTGGAGATCGGCAGACAAATCTATATGGGATCGTGCTCGGGGTGTCATGGCGCGACGGGGGAGGGAAGTCAGGGGCCCAGTTTGCTCTCCGGGCGAGCCAGCCGTTTGCCGGACCAGACATTGTTGAGTTCCATCCGGAACGGGTTACCCGGAACCAGCATGCCCGGCTTCCCGATGGCCGATGACAAAGTGGCTCAGGTGGCCGCGTTCGTCCGCTCTCTCACCGCCCCGGCAATTTCCACGCCGGTGATGGGCGATCCTGAGCGAGGCCGCCAGGTGTTCTTTGGAGCGGGCCGGTGTTCGAGTTGCCACATGATTCTCGGCCGGGGTGGATACCCCGGGCCCGACCTGTCCAATATTGGTGTCGAGCGTACCATGGCTCAGCTTACCGAATCGGTCACTAAACCATCGGCGCGGATCCTGGATGGATACCGTAGCGTCACGGCGACTCTCATATCCGGCCACCGCCTTCAGGGTGTGGCCAAGAACCATAACAACTACTCCGTGCAGATCCTGGACAAGGCAGGCAAGTTGCACTTGCTGAGCCGCGATCAGATCGTCAAGCTCGACATTCAGGACGCCTCGTTGATGCCGCCGCTTGCCGACGCCGGCGAGGCGGTTCACCTCGTCGCCTTTTTGTCGCGCCAATCGGCACGAGTGAAGCGGGGAGACTCCCGATGAGATTTGCGCTGGTTTTATTCATGCCCATGCTGGCGGCGGCGCAGGTGACCCCTGAGGCGATCGCCCGCTCTCCCAACACGGAGTGGCTCACCTATCACGGCGATTACTCCGGCCGTCGGCATTCGTCGCTGAACCAGATCACACCCGCGAACGTGAAGTCGCTGGTGGCGGCTTGGGTGTTCCATGTCCCGGACGCGAAGAAACTTGAGGCGACTCCGATCGTGCACGACGGTCTGATGTACATCTCCAACACCAACGAGATGTATGCTCTGGATGCTCGAAACGGGCGGAAGGTCTGGCACTACCGCGCTTCGAGCGCCCGGGGAACCCGCGTCAATCGGGGTTCCGCGATCCTCGGCGACCAGGTTTACTTCGTCACTTCCGATTGTCACTTGATTGCTCTCAACCGCTCGACGGGGAACCTGATTTTTGATGTGGAGTATGCTTCCTTCGACGCCGGCTACACCACTTCCGTCGCTCCGCTCGCGATCCCGAATGGCATCCTGGCGGGCGTCGCCGGCGGCGGGTCGGGACAGCGCGGCTTTGTGGTGGCGCTCCATCCTGAGACCGGCAAAGAAGTTTGGCGCTTCTGGACGGTTCCGGCCAAGGGAGAGCCGGGCTCGGCCACTTGGGGAGGGTTTCCCGCCGAGATGGGCGGGGCTCCGACGTGGACCACCGGGACCTACGATCCCGAGTTGAACATCGTGTACTGGCCAACCGGCAACCCCTGGCCCGATTTCTACGGTGGACGCAGGCCCGGTGACAATCTTTACTCCGATTGCGTTCTCGCCCTCGACGGGGCAACCGGAAAGCTCAAGTGGTATTTCCAGTTCACACCTCACGACGTGTGGGATTGGGACGCCAATGAAAATCCCGTTTTGCTCGACGTGGTCTTCCGCGGCAAACCGCGCAAACTGCTCGTACAGGCCAATCGGAATGGCTTCTACTACATCCTGGACCGCGTGACTGGCGAATTCCTGCACGCAAAACCGTTCGTCAGCAAACTGGATTGGACTAGTGGCTTGGATGACAAGGGCCGCCCCAAAGTGAATCCGGACAAGATCCCTACTCCCGCTGGTACGAAGGTCTGCCCGTCGGTGCGGGGCGCATCGAACTGGATGTCGCCGTCCTACAACCCCTCCACCGGACACTTCTATGTGGTGACTCTCGAGCAATGCGATCTGATCGTCGCTTCGGCAAAGGAGCCTGTACCGGCATCCGGGTTTCGCGGCACGGGGAATGAAGGAATTCCCACCGAGCCCGGCAAGTTCTTTCTACGAGCCCTCGATGTCCGCAGCGGAGACAAGAAGTGGGAGTACCCGATGCCCGGCCCCGGCGTGATGTGGGCGGGTACTGTTTCTACTGCCGGCGGTCTCGTCTTCACCGGCGATGACGATGGCAACCTCGTCGCTCTCGATGCCAGGACCGGCAAGGATTTATGGCATTTTTCCACCGGCCACAGTCTGTTCGCCTCGCCCGCCACTTACATGGTGGACGGTAAGCAGTACGTCACGATCGCGGCGGAGAGCGACGTCTTTACGTTCGGGTTGTTTGATGCGAGGTGACTTCGCCCCATGGATCCATTCAGGCCGTCGCCGTCGCTGCAAGTGTGCGATAAGCTGATTTGAGCCTGATGCGGCGCCCCCGCATCAGGTCGCAGCCTACATGGCCTTGGAGGTCTCATGACGAAACGCGAATTCCTCGCCGCGGGGATCGGCGCCGGTTTGGCCCTGAACTACGGCAATGCCGCCTTGGCGCAAGGCGGGAAGAAACTCCCGGTGCGCAAGGCGAAAACAACGAAGTTGTTCAAGTCTCCGCAAGGATTCCCCAACGCCATTTCCGCCACACCCGAAGGCTTGTGGATCGGGGAACAGAAGCTCACCGGCGAGCAGGCGAAGGCGTACAAACTGCCCGAGCCGAGTTCACTCGACGAATGCGCCTGGCTGGTGGATTGGAACGGCAAACTGCTGAAGACCGTGAAGACGCCGTCGCGCAACACCAGCGGTATGGCCGTCGGCGGCGGCTATGTCTGGATGATCGCCAACGCGCCGCCGCAGGGCGTCTTCCAGGTAGACATGAACTCGAAGCTCATCAGCCATCGCCAGATCCCGCTCGGGCCTCCTGGCAAGGACGGCGGCGGCTCGCACGGCGGCCTGTGGCATGAGGGCAAACTGTGGCTGTCCTCGCTACGCCTGCGCGGGAACCTCCGCGTCGACCCCAAAACATGGCAGCCCGAGTACATGATCCCCTTCTTCCAGCAGCATCCCAACTGGGTCCGCTACCACGGCATCGCCATCGAAGGCGATTCTCTCTGGCAGGTGATTGGCAACGACAGCACCGGGC
>JAEUQD010000998.1 GCA_016789925.1 Bryobacterales bacterium
AATGGCCTTCCGGATCGTGCGGATGACCCATGCGGGTGACGGGACGTCCTGAGGGTCCGATGACAGGGAACAGGAAAGGGCGGCGCAGTTCCGGGTTGCAGTGATAGCGTGTGATTTCGCGGCCACTACGTTCGAAGGAAATCTGAAAGCCGGGCATGGGCACGGCTTGCATTTTGGGGACCGGAGAGGCATGGACCGCGGCTGCGAGCGCCGACAGACAGGCGCGCCTGGAGAGCATTGGTAGATATTAGCGCGGTCCTGGCTTTCAGTCGTGACGGGCGGCACTGGAATCCTGCTCCCGGTTCGAGGAGACGAACTCCTGAATCTCTGTCAGCAAAGCCGCGACCAGGGAAACCACGAGCGGACCCAACAGGATCCCCAGGACGCCAAATGCGTAGGTGCCGCCAATGGCCGCCAAAGCGATGACCATGGGGTGCTGCTTGTCGCGCGCGGTGACCACAAACGGCCGCAGTACGTTGTCCACCGAGCCGACAATGAGTGCGCCCCAGACGGCCAGCAGCAAGGCCTTCCCATAAGCGCCGGTGAGAACAAAGGCAATGACAACCGGGACCCACACGAGGGGACTGCCCAAAACGGGAATGATCGAGGCCAAGCCGCCGAGCACGCCCCAGAGCACCGGAGACCGGACACCGACAAACCAGAACCCGACGCAGAGCAGCAGCCCCTGGCACAAGAGGACAGCGAGCATGCCGTTGACGTTCGCCACGACGGATTGATGAATTGTGTGAAAGAGGCTGGCCGTGACACGTTGCTCGAGCGGGATGAGGGCGGCGAGCCGCGCGGTCCACTCCTGCCCGTAACGCAGGAGGAAGTAGAGAAATGCTGTAACGAAGAGGCCTGTGACCACAACGCTTACAAGGCCACCAACGGCGGCCCCGGCACTGTTCAGCAGGTAGCCGGTCACCGTCTTCATCCCGTCCAGGAGTTCTGTCCGAATCGCATCCTTGTCGAGGGGTAGCCTGATCGCTAAGGCGTCGACAATCCGATCCACCGTATGAGTGACCAGAGCCGGCCAGCCGCCTTCCTCCATGGACCGCCGGGTGAGCGCACTGTAGGTCGCGGTCAGTTCCCTGGTGAAAGCGAAGCCGGCAAAGCCGATGACCACGCCGAGCAAAAGCACTGCCGTGAAGGTAGTGATGAATGTGGCCAATCCAAACGGTCGGACTCGACGGCTCAGCCAAATGTTGACCGGATGGACCACGATGGCGAGAATCGCAGCCAAAATGAACGACGTAAAAAACGGCCAAACGATCTGAACCAGGCTGGGCAGCAGAAGCGCCAGTGCGACTGTCAGAAAGATGAGCGGGCCGCGTTTTGCCATAGCGAACAGATCCGAGTCTAGCCTACGTCTTTACAGGCTCAGGTGAAGACCAGATCGGCTGCGTGGGATCGATGCGGATCCAGCAGGCCGCGCCGAGCAGGTAGAGGAGGCCGACGAGGTACATCGGTGTCTCCCATCCACCCATGTAACCGACCACAAGGGGGCTCAGGAAGGCGCCGACTTGTCCCGAGGTATTCATGGCCGCACCGACAAGGCCGGCGTGGTGGCCGCCGACATCGAGACAGGTGGCCCAAGCCGCACCAAGGAGGAAGGCGGAAGCCCCACCGCCCAGGCCGATGAGGAGCGCCGAGAGGTAGTTGTTCGGCACATAGACGCCGGCGATCAGGAAGAGCCCCGCCGCGGCTAGCGAGATGCCTCCCGTGAGGGCTCGACCGAGACGCAGGCCATAGCGGCGCGATGCGCGGTCGGCCGTGATTCCGCCAAACAGGTCCGCGGCCACGCTGAAGGTTAGCGGAAGTCCGGCCAGAATCGAGAATACCGCGGAATCGTTGAAGCCACGGACAGTTTTCAGGTAAGTCGGAAACCACGTGATGTAGAACATGAACCCATAGGATTGGGTGAAATACATGGCGCAGAGACCCACAATCGTGGGATTGGAAAAGAGTTCGGCCCATCGCTTGAGGGTGAGTTCGTGGCGGCCGGAAGGGATTCGTCCGCGTTCGATGAGCGCGCGTTCCGCTGCATTGACTTGCGGGTGCTCGGAGGGTTCGTCGCGAAACCACCAATACCAGGCGGCGGCCCAGAAAAAGCCGATGGACCCGAAGACGACAAAAAGAGCCCGCCACGGAAGGAGCGTGAGCATAAAGGTGACAAGCGCGGGCGTGAGTCCTCCGGCCAAATGCGCACCCATGAAAAAGATGCCTTGCGCGGTCGAGCGTTCCGTGAGCGGGAACCAACGGGAAAAGGTGCGAGCGACGTTGGGCCATGCGCCGGCTTCGCCCGCACCGAAAAGGAAGCGGATGACAAGGAGGCTGCTGTAGCTGAAGACGGTGGCGGTCATGACCGTGAACGTGGACCACCAGATGACGATGCGCGTTAGGACACGGCGCGTGCCGACCGTGTCTCCCCAATGTCCCGTAGGGATCTCGAACAGGCCATAGGCAAGGGTGAAAGCGGAAAACACCCACGACATCTGGACCTTTGACAGGCCGAGTTCCTCCATCATGTAGGGGGCCGTGATGGCAATACAGATGCGGTCGAGGTAAGTGATGCCGGCGAGCAAGACGGCAAGGGCGAGAACACGGTAACGCGTGCGCGTGGCGGTAGTGGTATCCGGCATGAGGCGAAGTGGGAAGGATATCATGACAGGGGTGGGTCGCCTATGCTTGGTGGTACTGATTGCGGCGGGGTGCGCGTGGGGCCAGGTTTGCCGGTTGTCGGTAGCCGGACTGAACCGGAACCGGCGCGTCGCGGGTCCGGTGAACACAGAATGCCCGTCGCAGCCTTTGCA
>JAEUQD010000829.1 GCA_016789925.1 Bryobacterales bacterium
CGAGCGCCTCATTCAATCCTCCTACCACCTGCTGGGACTCATGTCCTTTCTCACCGCCGGCGAAACCGAGTGCCGCGCCTGGACCATCCCCCAGCAATCTCCCGCCGTCAAAGCCGCCGGCGCCATCCACTCCGACTTCGAGAAGAAATTCATTCGCGCCGAAGTGGTCAACTGGAAAGACCTCGTCGACCACAAGGGCTACTCCGGACTCCGCGGCACCGCCCTGCTGCGCCTGGAAGGCAAGGAATATATCGTGAAAGATGGCGACGTGCTCGTCATCCGCCATGGCTAATCCATGAACCGCCGAACCCTCTTCCTGTTGTTCGCCGCCGCGCCCCTGGCCTTCGCCAAGAAGCGCGTCAAACACCCCCTCGGCTTCCGCGTGGACCTGCCCGATGGCTGGACCTCGGAGAACGCCAAAGTCGGCATGATGCTCCTGCCCCCCGGCGTCACCTTGAACCCCGACCGCGAGGACAACCCCGAGGTCTACACCATCTGGTCCGCGCAGGACGATCAGTCCTCCGAACAGGATTACGTCGAAGGTGTTCGCGCTCGTTTCCGCAACAGCAAGATCACCGTCGAACGCGAGGGCGACATCGAACGCTTTGCCCTACCTCGCAAGAACGAAGGCATCTCCGGCGTCATCTATACCTTCGATTTCATTCACCCCGAACGTAAAGCCGCCTACCGTCTCCGCGCCTTTGCCATGACCACCCGCGGCCGCCAGTTGATCCTCATCGCCCAGGGCCTCCGCGACAAGGTCGCCTCCCGCGACCGCGTCCTCCGCGAAATCGCCGCCAGCCTCTACTGGTAGCCAGCTAAACTGAAAGTTTCCCCCAATGCAATTAGACAAGGTGTACGAACCCCAGCGGTTTGAGCCGCACTGGGCCCAATGGTGGATCGACAACGGCGTCTTCAACGTCGCCGACCAGGGCGAAGTCTTCTCCCTCGTCATTCCCCCGCCCAACGTGACCGGCTCGCTCCACATGGGCCACATGCTCGAACATACCGAGATCGACGCCACCATCCGCTGGCGCCGCATGTCCGGCTATGCGACCCTCTGGCTCCCCGGCACTGACCACGCCGGCATCGCCACGCAAATGGTGGTCGTCCGCGAACTCGCCAAGGAAGGCATCGCCCGCCAGGATCTCGGCCGCGAGGAATTCGAACGCCGCGTCTGGAAGTGGAAAGAGGAGTCCGGCGGCACCATTAAGGGCCAGATGATCCGCGTCGGCGCGTCCTGCGACTGGACCCGCGAGCGCTTCACCCTCGACCCCGGCCTCTCCCGCGCCGTCCGCGAAGTCTTCGTCCGCCTCTACGAAAAGAACCTCATTTACCGCGGCGACTACATGGTGAACTGGTGTCCCAAGTGCGACACCGCGCTCTCTGACCTTGAAGTCGACAAAGACGAGATGGCGGGCAACCTCTGGCACATCCGCTATCCCGTCATCGGGACCGACGAGTTCCTCACTGTCGCCACCACCCGCCCGGAAACCATGCTCGGCGATACCGCCGTCGCCATCAACGCCAAGGACGAACGCTACCTGCACCTGCACGGCAAGACCGTCCGTCTGCCGCTGATGGACCGCGAAATTCCCATCATCCTCGACGATCTCGCCGACCCCCAGTTCGGCACCGGCGTCGTCAAAGTCACGCCCGCCCACGACCCCAACGACTTCGAAGCCGGCAAGCGCCACAACTTGCCCAAAATCCAGGTGATCGACAACCATGGCCAGATGACCGCCGACGCCGGCCACTACGCCCACCTCGACCGCTTCGAAGCCCGCAAGCGCATTGTCGCCGACCTCGAATCCCAGGGTCTGCTCGCCAAAATCGACCCCTACAACCTCGCCGCCGGCCGTTGCCAGCGCTGCAAGACCATCGTCGAACCGCTCATCTCCACCCAGTGGTTCGTCAAGATGAAGCCGCTCGCCGAGCCCGCCATCAAAGCCGTCGAGGACGGCCGGATTCAGTTCGTCCCCGAAACCTGGTCCAAAACTTACTACGAGTGGATGTACAACATCCGCGACTGGTGCATCTCGCGCCAGCTCTGGTGGGGCCACCGCATTCCCGCCTGGCATTGTCAGGACTGCGCCCACATCAACGTCGCCCGCGAAACGCCCACCCACTGCGCCAAGTGCTCTTCCACGAACCTCGTCCAGGACACCGACGTTCTCGACACCTGGTTCTCGTCTGGGCTCTGGCCTTTCTCCACCCTCGGCTGGCCTGACCAGACGCCGGACCTCGCCCGCTTCTACCCCACGTCCCTCCTCATCACCGGCTTCGACATCCTCTTCTTCTGGGTGGCCCGCATGATCGTCATGGGCCTCGAGTGCATGGGCGACGTGCCCTTCCGCCAGGTCTACATTCACGGCCTCGTCCGCGATGCCGACAAGCAGAAAATGTCGAAAACCCGCGGCAACGTCATCGACCCGCTGGTGGTCACCGAAAAGTACGGTACCGACGCCGTCCGCATGTCCCTGCTCCAGGGCGCCGCCCCCGGCACCGACATCGTCCTCACCGAAGAGCGCATGCAAACCGCCCGCGCCTTCGCCAACAAAATCTGGAACGCCGCCCGCTTTGTCTTCCTCAAGATGGAACAATCCGGCGTCGACCCCTGGATTCCCACTGAGCCCCTCGCCAAGCCTTACTCCCAGGCTCTCGAAGACCGCTGGATCGTCTCGCGTCTCCAACGCGCCGCCGACCAAATGAACAGGGCCCTCGCCGCCTATCGCTACCACGAAGCCGCCCACACCGCGTGGGGCTTCTTCTGGCACGAGTTCTGCGACTGGTATGTCGAACTGAAAAAGCTCCGCTTCACCGACAATTCCGGACTCAACGACGACTGGCGCACCACGCTCGCCGTCTTCGAAGCCTCGCTCCGCCTGCTCCACCCCGTCATGCCCTTCCTCACCGAAGAGCTTTGGCAGCGCATCGCCGCCAACGCCCCCGCGCGTCCCAAGTCCATCGCTGTCGCCCCGTTCCCCCAATTCCACGCCGAAGGCGTCGACGAACAGGCCGAAAGCGACATGGCCCTCCTGGTCGACATCATCACCTGTGCCCGCAACCTGCGCGCGGACCTCAAGCTCGACCCGAAAGAACCCCTCCCCGGCGACCTCTACTCCGCCGGACGCGCCGTCGAGGTGGCCCGCCAGCAGGCCGACGCCATCGCCAAACTCGCCAACGTCCAGCTCACGCTCCACTCCGGCCACGCCCCCAAACTCGGCGGCGCTATGCGCTCCAACGCCTCCTTCGACCTCGGCCTCCAGGTCTCCGAGACCCAGTTGGCCGCCCTCCGCAAGCGCCTCGAAAAGGAAATCGAGCAACTGGAAAAGAACATCAACAACTCGCGCCGCCAGTTGGGCGACGAGACGTTCCTCTCCCGCGCCCCCGAGCACGTCGTCGCCTCCATCCGCACCAAACTCGCCGACTACGAAGTCCATCTCAGCAAGAGCAAGGAGGCGTTATCAGCGTTGTGATCGATCCCGCCTGGCTTCGCGAAACCGTCGCCCGCGCCTTGGACGAAGACATCGGCTCGGGCGATGTCACCACCAACGCCTGCGTCCCCGCCGGCGCGCAGGCCACCGGCACC
>JAEUQD010000840.1 GCA_016789925.1 Bryobacterales bacterium
ACCAGAAAGACTTCCAGAACCTGGTCTTCAAGTACGGATTGACCGAACGCGCGCCGGTCGCATGAATCCGCCGTATCCGCCCCCGATCGACCGCGTGCTCTACACCGAAGAGCAAATCGAGCAGCGTATCCGCGAGGTGGCCGCCGAGATTACGGCGCGCTACCGGGATCGCAGCTTGAAGCTGATCGGTGTTTTGAAAGGTTCGGTGTTTTTTCTCACCGCGCTCGCCCGCCACCTGGAGATTCCCGTGCGCGTCGACTACCTGGCGATTTCGAGCTTTTCCGCCAGTAAGAGCTCACCCGGCGTCGTCCGCATCGCCAAGGATCTCGACGAGCCGATTGAAGGCGACGACGTGCTCGTGGTGGAGGATATTGTCGATACCGGCCTGACGCTGCGCTACCTCCTGCAGACCTTGGCCGGACGCGGTCCAAACTCGCTCGGCATCTGTACACTGCTGGATCGTACGTCGCGGCGGCTCGTGCAGGTCCCCGTCGAGTTTCGCTGCTTTGAAATCGGAGACCATTTTGTCGTCGGCTGCGGACTGGACCACAAACAGTATTACCGTAACCTGCGTTACCTGGCCGTGCTGAAACCGGAAGCAAAAGGCTGACCGGAACCGCACCGCACCTATAATGAGGGGAATGACGGAAAGCCTCGCTTCCTACCTGAACGCCAATCAGCAGCGGCATCTGGATGAGTTGTTCGCCTTGTTGCGCATACCCAGCATCAGCACCGCGCCTGAACACACGGCCGACGTGCACCGCGCCGCTGCCTTTGTCGCCGAGAGCCTGAAGCAGGCGGGAATGACCACCGTCGACGTGATCGCCACCGACAGGCATCCACTCATCTACGCCGAATGCCTGGAAGCGCCCGGCAAGCCCACGGTGCTTTGTTACGGGCACTATGATGTGCAGCCGCCCGACCCGCTCGATCTGTGGGAGACCCCCCCGTTTGAACCCGTCATCCGCAACGGCAACATCTATGCCCGCGGAGCAGCCGACGACAAGGGCCAGATGTACGCCCACATCAAGGCTGTCGAAGCGCTGCGGGCAGTGCACGGCCGCCTGCCGCTCAACATCAAATTCCTGATCGAAGGCGAGGAAGAGGTGGGCGGCGCTTCGATTGCCAGGTACGTGGCTACGCACGGCGAAAGGCTTCGCGCCGACGTCGCTCTGGTCTCCGACACCGCGCTCTATGCCGAAGGCGTGCCCACGCTTTGTATCGGGCTCCGCGGTCTGATCTACCTCGAAGTCGAGGCGACCGGCCCGTCGCGCGACCTGCATTCGGGTTTGTACGGCGGCGCGGCACCCAACGCGGTCTTCGGATTGGCGCAGTTGCTGGGCAAAGCAAAAGACGCGGAAGGCCGAATCCTGATTCCCGGTGTTTACGACGATGTAGCCGAACCCGCGCCCGCGGAGCTGGAAAGCTGGAAGAGCCTGAATCTGGACGAGGCGCGGTACTTGAAGGAAGAGGTGGGTTCCTCGCGGCTCACCGGCGAAACGGGCCGGATGGTGTTGGAACGCGTCTGGTCGCGGCCCACCTTCGAGGTTCACGGGATTGGAGGCGGCTTCACCGGCGTAGGTTCAAAGACCGTGATTCCGGCCAAGGCCGTCGCCAAGGTGAGCTTCCGCCTGGTTCCCGATCAGGACCCTGACCGCGTGATTGCCGCCTTCAAGGAATGGGTGGCGCGGGAAACGCCCCCGGGCATTCAGACGGAGGTGAGGGTGATGAATGCCAGCCCCGCCGTCATGGTTTCGCCCGATCATGTCGCTATCGCTACCGCCGCGAAGGCGTTTTCGGAAGTCTATGGGCGGCAGACCGTGCTCATTCGCTCTGGCGGTTCTGTCCCCATCGTGGGCGATCTCGCGACGCATCTCCATATCCCTTCCGTCATGATGGGTTTCGGCCTCCCCGACGATGCTCTCCACTCGCCCAACGAGAAGTTCCGCCTGGAGAACTACTACACCGCCATTCGGACGGTGGCCCATTTCCTGACCCTCTATGGCGGATAACGACGGCGCCGCGGCGAGCGTGGTCCGGTCCGCCGGCATCATGTCGGCCGCCGTCATGCTCAGCCGGGTGACCGGATTGGTCCGCGAGATCGTCATGGCCCGCCTGTTTGGCGCGGGCTTCGTCTTCGATGCTTTCCGGCTCGGGTTCCTGCTGCCCAACCTGACCCGCGACCTGTTTGCTGAAGGCGCGTTGTCGGCGGCCTTTGTGCCTACGTTTACTGAGTACTTGACCACCAAAGGCAAAGCGGAGGCGGCACGCCTGGCAAATCTCGTGGCAACGGCCGTCATCCTGTTCATCGGCTTGCTGTGTGTGGCGGGCGCGGTATTTGCGCCCCAGTTGGTGGATGTGTTCGCCCCCGGCTTCCGGCAGGTGCCCGGCAAGTTCGAACTCGCGGTCAGGCTCACTCGTATCATGTTCCCGTTCCTGCTGCTGGTAGCTCTGGCGGCGCAGGCGATGGGAATCCTCAATGCGTGCAACCAATTCGCCGTGCCGGCTCTGGCTTCGTCGTTTTTTAATATCGGTTCGGTGGTCTTCGGCCTGGTTCTCGGCTTCTGGGTCGGCCCGCTGATCGGTCTGGAAGCCATCGAAGGCATGGCTTGGGGCGTCGTACTGGGAGGCGCTCTACAACTGCTCTGGCAGGCCCCGAGCCTCGTCAAATCCGGCTTCTTTTTCCGGCCCGCCCTCGATTGGTCTCATCCCGGACTGCGCCACATCATCCAACTGATGGGCCCGGCGATTCTTGGCGGCGCCGCCGTGCAGATCAACGTGATGGTCAACACGAATTTCGCGTCCTTCGTCTCGGACCCTCTGCGGGGCCCGAACGGTCCGGTGTCGTGGCTCGGCTGGGCCTTCCGCTTCTTCCAACTGCCCCTGGGCCTGTTCGGCGTGGCGATCGCCAATGCCACGCTACCCACGATTTCACGGAGCCTGGCCGCGAACGACCACGATGAATTCCGTCGGACCCTGTCCCGGTCACTCGCGGTTGTCTTCCTGCTCACTCTGCCCAGTTCCGCCGGCCTGATGATCCTGGGCTCCGACATGATCGCCGCCGTCTACCAGGGCGGCAAGTTCGACGCTTATGACACGCGCCAGACCGCGCTTGCCCTCAGTTGTTACGCCATCGGCCTGGCGGGCTACGCCGCCGCCAAGGTGCTGACGCCCGCC
>JAEUQD010000901.1 GCA_016789925.1 Bryobacterales bacterium
GTCCCGTTCCATCGACGGTGAAGCTGCCCTTGATCTGGGTCTCTTTCGTGTTGCGTTCAATGCTTGCAGTTCTCATGTCAGTTGCGATAGCGCCTGGGGCAGTTCATTGACGTCGTTCACAATCCGCGCCGCCCTCTCTTCACGGAACAGGTCCAGCAACCGGTCGCGGTTGTGGGTGTGCGGATGCGCGATACCGATAAAGGGAACGGCGGCCGCGCGCGACGCCCGCGCGTCGTCCACCGTGTCTCCGACATAGATCAGGCGCGTGCCCGGATAGGCCGCCTGGATCTTCAATAGTCCTTCCGGATCCGGCTTGCCCTTGCTGACGTCGTCGTCGCCCACGACGGGCTCAAACGTCGCGGTGTGTCCAAAGCGGCGCAGTGTGATCATCGCCTCATCGCGCAGACGCCCCGTGAATACCGACAGCAGGTGATTCTTCCGGAGGTCTTCGAGAAGGCCGTTGGCGGGGAGCCAGCGCTCATTCCGCATCAGTCCGGTGGGAATGCCCGTCGACAGGTCGCCGAAGAACAGTTCGTTGAAGCGATCGACGACCGTCTGGTATTCGAGCTCGAGGCCGAGGTCGCGGCAGATGGTCTGCGACAGCAGCCAGTCGTTGTTGAAGCCGCCGCGGTTCTTGTATTCCTGCACCAGTTCCCGCGTGATCCTCTGGCCGGTAAAGGCCTTCACGGTCTGGCAGATGGTCTCGCGATAGGATTCGGTGACGTCGACGAGCACGCCGTCCATGTCGAACACGATCATCGACTTCATCGGATGAGCGCCTCCAATTCAGCCAGAAACCGGTCCACTTGCTCCCTGGTTCCCACGGTGACGCGGACCGTGCCGGGAATTTCGTGCGAGCGGTCGCGCACCAGAATCCCCTGCGCGCGCAACTCCGCACACAACTCCTTCGGTGCAACCGGACTCACAAACAACACGAAGTTGCCCTGGCTCTTCCAGTGCTTCACGCCCAGGCGCTGCAATCCCACGTAGCAGCGCTCGCGTGCTTCCAGCACTTCGCGCACATAGCCGTCGACATAGGCTCTGTCTTCGATGGCCGCGCGCGCCGCGATCGCCGCCGGCATGTTCACGCTATAGGGCGACTGCGCTTTGTGCAACCATGCGACGTTCTCAGCCTTCGAAAACAGGCAGCCCACGCGCATAGCCGCCATGCCGAACACCTTCGAGAATGTCCGGCTGACGAACAGATTGCGGTAGCGCCCAAGGAGTGGGAGCGCGGTGATGCCGGAGAACTCGTAGTAGGCTTCGTCGATCAGCACCGCGGCATGCGGCGCGGCTTGCAGTACGGGCTCGACATCCCGGATTGCCGTACCGGTAGGGTTGTTGGGATTGGAAATGAGAATCCCGCGGGTCCGCGGCGTGATCGCCGCAAGCAACTCTTCCAGCGGAAACTCGAGCGACCCGGCGCGGTAGGAGACCTCGACGATCCGCGCACCGGCCACTTCGGAGTAAAACCGGTACATCGCGTAGGACGGATGCAGGATGATCACCTCATCCTCGTCGTCCACATAGGTGTTCACCAATACCTGAATCGCTTCGTCGGTGCCGTTGCTCAAGATGAACTCGTCCGGCGAGACACCGAAGAACCCCGCCAGCGCGGGCTTCGTCTCCACGTATTCCGGGTACACCGCCAGCGCGCCGGCCGACAGCGCCCGTTGCAACGCTTCCAAGACCCGCGGCGAAGCGCCCACCGTGTTCTCGTTGAAGTCGAGGCGCAACTTGCCAGCCCGCCCGGAGGACGGCGGCGAATACGGCGCCATGCGCTGGACAGCGCTCCGAGGCTGCAAATCAGCCATTCGTCCGTACCTCAACGGATCGCGCGTGACCCTCCAAGCCTTCCGCACGCGCCAGCGTCGTGATCGCCGGCGCCAGCTTCGCCAAAGCCGCTTTCGACAACTGCTGTACCGAAATCACCTTCACGTAATCGGCCGCCGACAATCCGCCGCGGAACCGTGCCACGCCGCTGGTGGGCAGCACGTGGTTGGGTCCCGACGCATAGTCGCCCGCCGCCTCGGGACTCATCGGCCCCACAAACACGCTGCCGGCGTGCCGGATACCCGGCAGCAGTTTCGCGTCGTGAAGGCTGAGGTGTTCCGGCGCAAAGCGGTTGGACAGCGACACGGCTTCTTCATCGCCGCGGACCAATAGAATCGCGCTGTTGCGCTGAATCGCCTTCCGAGCCACGGCCGCTGTCGGCAGAATATCCAGTTGGCGCTTAATTTCCGCTGCTACGGCTTTGGCCAATTTCTGATTGCGGGTGAGGAGGATCGCGGAGGCGTCGACATCGTGCTCGGCCTGCGCGAGCATGTCCGCGGCCAGATGAACGGGATTGCCTTCGTTGGCGATGATCAGAATCTCTGTCGGTCCGGCCACGAAATCGATGCCGGTTTCTCCGGCCAGAATCTTCTTGGCCGCCGCCACCCAGATTGAGCCCGGACCTACAATGCGGTCCGCGCGCGGAATACTCTGCGTCCCGTAAGCGAACGCCGCAATCGCATGCGCGCCGCCCATCTGATAGAAGTGAGTCAGCTTCAAAAAACCCGCGGTTCCCAGAATGGCCGGATCGGGTTTCGGTGAGGCGGCGCACACCAGCGGCACCTTGGCGACCTGCGCCGGGATCACCGTCATCAGCAGGGTGGACGGCAGCGGATAGCGCCCCGATGGAATGTAGGCAGCCACGCAATCGAGCGGCCGCACAATCTGCGACAGCTTCAAACCCGGCGCGGGCGTAATCGCTTTGGCGACGGGCAACTGAATGCGCGCATACTCGCGGATGTTCGCAGCGGCGGTACGGAGCGCCGCCTTCAATTTCGGGTCGAGCGCCTTGTGCGCCTCTTCGAGCGTTTCCTTCTTCAGCCGGAGCGTCTTTCCGGGAAGCTTGTCGAACTTGCGCGCGTACTCGATCACGGCTTTGTCCCCGCGCTTGCGCACCGCGTCCAGGATGGGCCGCACAGTCTGTTCCGCCGACGCCATCTGCGCCGCGCGCCGCGTCAACAGGTTGCCAACTTCAGAGGAATCGAGAATCCGGATCATCAGTTACATCACAATCTTGTTCAACGGGTATTCGACAATGCCTTGCGCCCCGGCTTCCTTAAGGCGCGGAATAATCATGCGAACGGTAGACTCGTCGAGAATCGTATTGACGGCCACCCACGCGTCGTCGCTCAACTGCGAAATGGTCGGGGTCTTCAGGGCCGGCAAGACCCCCAGGACCTGATCGAGTCGAGCCTTCTCGACATTCAGCATCAAGCCTACTTTGCCGAGGGCGTTCAGTGCTCCTTCGAGCAGCATCTTGATGTCTTGGAGTTTCTTCCGCTTCCAGTCGTCCTCCCAGGCACTGACGTTGGCGATCAACTGCGTGTTGGACTCCAGGACAGTGTCGACAATCCGCAGGTTGTTGGCCCGGAGCGACGAGCCCGTTTCCGTCACCTCGACAATCGCGTCGGCCAGCACCGGCGGTTTCACTTCCGTGGCGCCCCACGAAAACTCTACCTTCGCCGTCACCCCGTGCGAAGCCAGGTAGCGCCTGGTGGCGCCCACCAGTTCCGTCGCGATGATCTTTCCCTCCAGGTCCTTGACGGAATGGATCGCCGAATTTTCGGGTGCGGCAAGCACCCAGCGGACCTTTCCAAACGACTGCCGCGCGTAGATCAAGTCGGCGACCACGGCGACTTGCGCGTCGTTTTCCAGGACCCAGTCACGACCGGTGAGCCCGGCGTCCAAGATGCCGTCTTCAACGTAGCGCGCCATCTCCTGCGCGCGGATTAGCATGCATTCGATTTCCGGGTCATCGATCGCGGGAAAATACGACCGCGACGAGGTCGTGATCACAAATCCCGCACGGCGGAACAGGTCCACGGTCGCATTCTCGAGCGACCCCTTCGGAATTCCCAACTTCAGTTTTGCCATGTCCCGTTTACCCTTTGTAGACCGCTTTCGGATCGTAGGTTTGTTCTTCTACCGTGCGCCACTCGCCGTCTTCCCATTTGCGGAAGAAGCAGCTTTCGTAGCCTTCGTGGCACACTCCGGGTCCGAGGGCCTCCACCGTGATCAGCAGGGCGTCCTGGTCACAATCAGTACGAATCTCCTTCACCAGCAGCCGGTGACCCGACGTTTCGCCCTTCATCCACAGCTTGTTCCGCGACCGCGAGTAAAAGGTTACCGCGCCGCTTTCCAGCGTCCGCTGCCAGGCTTCCTCGTTCATAAAGCCCACCATCAGGACACGCTGCGTCTTTTGGTCGATCACCACCGCGGCAATCAAACCATCGAGTTTCTTGAAGTCAAGGTTCATTTGCTTACACGCACAAAGAAAAAGCCCGCCGTCTTTCGCGGCGGGCTCGGCTTTCAGTTTCAATTCAGAAAATCAGACGCAAGCCCGGCGCTCGAACCAATGGCTATGATGGCGATGAGGAGCGCGGGGCCACGCGAGCATTGCATCAAACAGTATAGCAAGGGCTGGGCGCGTAATTAAGGAAACAGGGATGCATGTTCACACTGCCGGCGGTGGCCAGGCACGTGAAGAACAGCTACGTGTCAGAAACACCCTTGACCGACGGCGAAAGCGTGTACGCTTATTTCGGGAGTGCCGGCCTGTTCTGCCTCGACCTCAGTGGCAAGACTGATCTGGCAACAGAGAATCGCGCCGCTTCCAAAGACTTCCGCCATTCTTCCCGGTCGATCCCCAAACGCCAGGCCGCGGCCAAGCGGCCGGTCCGCCGGGCCACCGCGAAGCTCACTCCGGAGGGAGCCTGCAGTCCCGTGATCGGCGCGGCTGGTTCTTCCTGCAAACCGTCGGGGGTCACCACGAGCATCCCGCCGATCTCCGGCAGAGCCTCCCGCGTCCCCAGGCTCAGGTTCGCGATATCCATGCCCTCGCGCTCGGCCCAACGCATCGCCCGGAGCAGCGTCTCCATGGTCGTCTCCAAACGCCTGCCAAAGATCTTCACCGCGAACAGATCCGCCTCCGGCGCGTATTGGCGAATCGTCGCCGCAACCCAGGTGCCGTGGCCCAGCCGGTCAGTCCACGTCTCATCGACAAACGAGATTCCACCCGCCACCGGACCGGTTTCGGCACACGGTGTGATGCCGCTGTCGATAACCGCTACCCGCACCCTATCCCGCAAAGTAACGCGCCACCTCCGGCTCTTCCACCAATCGCCCCGCCTCCAACCGCAACACCCGATCGGCCTGCCGCGCCACTTCGTGCCGGTGCGTGATCACCACCACAGTGCGGCCGCGCAAGGCTCGCAGCATCTGCCGTTCGGCCGCAGGATCCACCGAAGCGGTGGGCTCATCGAGCACCAGCACGCGCGGTTTCGCCAGCAACGCCCGAGCCAGCGCCAGACGCTGCCGCTCTCCAGTGGACAGCGCCGTACCCTCTTCTCCCACAACTGTCTGGAAGCCGCGCGGCCACGAACGCACCTTCTCGGCGATTCCCGCCGCCTCGACCGCCGCTTCCACGTCTTCCTCTGTTGCCTCGGGCGCGGCATAGCGCAGGTTGGCGGCGACTGTCGTATGGAAGAAGAACGGCTCCTGGTCCACTAGCGCTACCGTGCGCCGCAGATCTTCCAAGCGCAGCGTTCGGATATCCTGACCATCCAGACACACACGGCCCGCATCCGGATCGAGCAGGCGCACCAGCAGGTCCGCGATCGTTGACTTGCCCGAGCCGCTCGCGCCCACGATCGCTACCATCTCTCCCGGCCGCACGCGGCAGCTGGCCTGAGCCAGCAGCGGTTCACGATCGAACGCAAACGACACTGCTTCGAGCGCAATCTCGCCTCGCGCCTCGCCGAGGACCACCGGATCGGCGCACTCGATCACTTCCGGCTTCTCTTGGAGCAACTGCTCCACGCGCCCGAGCGACACCCGAGCTGTCGCCAGGCCCGCAGCCAGGCCCATCAGCGCTTGCACCGGCGCGAGCAGCCGCATCTGGTAGGCCAGAAACGCCACGAGCGTCCCCAAGGTCAACTCGCCCTGCATCACGCGCTGCCCGCCATACAGAAACACGGCGGCCGTGCCCAGCGACAGAATCAGTCCCGGCAATCCGCCCGAGAAATACGACGCCCGCTGCATCCGCAGCAACGAACCAACGAACCCGTCGTTCAATTCGCTGAACCGCTGCCGTTCGCGCTCCTGCGCGTTGGAGGTCGCCACCAGTTTCACGCCGCGTAGCGTCTCGATGAGAAAGCTGCCTATGCCCGCGCTGTGTTCGCGCAATTCGCCCACGCGCGCCGCCAGCGTCGAACGGTACCGGCGGAGCGTCCAGAGCGCGAACGGCGCCGGCATCACGGCGAGCAGAAACAGACGCCAGTCCATCCATGCCAGCACACTGATGGTCCCGGCCAGGAACACTACGTTGCCCACCCACGCCAGCGCAGTCTCCGCGGCCACGCGCTGCACTTCCGCCAAATCGGAATTGAGCCGGCTCACGATCTCGCCCAAACGCGTGCGCGCATAGAACCGCGGCGACAGCGTTTGCAGATGCCGGTAGACCGCCAGCCGCATATCGAACAGCACGCCCGCCGAAACGCGCGTGTAGAGCAACCCGCTGGCGACGTTCAACACAAACCCGGCTACCGTGATGGCCGCGAACGCCGCTACCACCTGCGCCAGCGCCCTCGCATCCCGCTTCAGCAGCGCTTCGTCCACCAGAATGCGCGACAGATAGGGCACCGCCAGCGACAGAGCCGTTCCGGTGAGTGTCAGCAGCAGCACCAGCGCCAGCCGGCCCCGGTAAGGAGCCAGGTACGCCAGCGCGCGCCTCCACTCGCCGCTCATGCCCTCGGAATAATAAACAAGTCCGAAGTCATGTCGCCATCCAGCGTGATGGTTCGGAGATACTTGTAAGTCGCCGCTTCGTAGATATCGATCGTGTTGCCGGCGTTATAGATATACAGGAACTTACCGTTCGAACTGGTCTTGAGGCTCATCCGCGGACGCCCGGCGAACTCCGTCCGGCTGTGCACGGCCCGCTTGGTCAGATCAAAGGTCCAGAACTCGTAGCGCCCCACTTCCTGCCGCAGCCCGTAGCCGAATTTCCTGTCCGGCGACATCGTAAAGCCCACCGGCTGCGCCGGACCCAGCGCGTAGAAGTCTACTTGTTTCTGTTGCAGGTTGACGCGTGCAATGCCCATGATGCGCCGGTTCTGCACGGCGTCCTGCACGGTGAACAGCCCGGTGAAGAAGCCGGGTTCGTCATGCTGGTCGTCCATCTGGCCGAAGTTGATGCGCCCGAAGCCATCCTCCAGCGGCCGCGACAGTTCCCACTTGTCGGTCTCCTTGAACTCCTTCGTGTCGAGCACCACGATGTCTTCGCCAAACAGAAACAGGTTCTTGCCGTCGGGCGAAAACTTGAACGCCGCGAACTCCCGCTCTTCGCCCTTGGGCCAGGGGATAGTGCGCATCACCTTCTTCTCTTTCAGGTCGAATTGGAGAATCGTGTTCGCGCCAATCTCCCAGCGGTCTACCTGCTTGGTGGCGGCCTTGGTCAGCATCACCGCGTAGTTCTGTTGCGGCTCAACGGCCATCCCGCGCAGGCGAATCTTCTTCGCGCCTTCGCTCAACCGGAACGTATCCACGACGCGGCGCGCGGCGATGTCCACAATCTCGCAGTCCTCCATGTTGTCGGCCATCACGTAGAACCGCTTCTTATCCTCTGACAGCGTGGTGAACCGCGGCGTCCCCTTGGTCATCGCGATCTCGCCCACTACCTTCTCCGACGCTTCGTCGATGACAAACATGCGCCGCGGAAACCCGCCTAAGTACATCAGCGCGTTGCCGCCGCCCGCGGCCAAGCCCGGCAGCGCCGCGCCCAATGCCAGAAACTCGCGCCGCTTCATCATGGAAACACCAGATCGATCTCGCGCCAGTCCTTCTGCGCGGCCGCGCATTTCGCCGTCCACCCCGGCGAATGGTTCAACTGGTCGGGCACCTGGGCCGGCCAGAAACAACCCGAATGGCAATCGAACAGGTCGCGCTCCACCGGTTGGCACAGGCCCGCGGTGCCACCGCTCGAGTCCGCTTCCCAACCCGGCGAAAAGACCAGCGCGCACCCCAGCGGAAAGTGCGGCTGCGGCGGCTTCTGCGGATTCTGCAGCGCCACCACTTCCGCCTCCTCGATACGCACCGCTTTTCTATTTACTGACTTGAGATGTTTCATGGTGCTCCTCCCGGTTCAGCCGGCGCAGATAGTCCGGATTGCGCATCGCTAACTCCCCATAGATTCGCAAACACGTGTCGGTCCACCCGCGAATCCATTCGCAATAATGCAAGTTGGGCCGTTGCGTATCTCCGTACCGCGTATGCGCCTCGTGGTAGCACCCGCCCGCGCACAGCGGCCGGGCCCAGCATTGCCGGCAATCGGTCTTATCGTCCACGTGATGCTTGTCGAGAAAATCGATCTGCACCAGACGGTCGATCCCGGTTTGCACAGTACCCATCTTGTGTGTCTCCGACCCCGCGAACCGGTGGCACAGCGCCACATCGCCGCTCGTGGAAACGCCCAGCAGCCCCAATCCAGCCCCGCACGGGTGCGACTTGCTCATCCCCTGGTGTAACTCTTCAATCGTGTCGCGCACGTTCGAAAACCCGTGATGCCGGTTTTCCACCGTGTATTCGAGAAACTCGCCGGCCAGTTCCCGGAACTGCGCGAGCATGTCGTCGAACCCTCGATCCTCAATGGCGTAAGCGCGATTGGGCGCCGTGGTCACCGGCGCGAACCCCACCTCCCAGAACCCGATCTCGTCGCGCAGGTGGCGAAAGATGCGGCGGATATCCAGCGTCTGCGCCGTCAGCGTCACCCGGGCGCCAATTGGACGGCTCCGGTGCCGCTTGAGTAACTCCTGCACCTTGGGCGTGACGACATCGTAACTGCCGCGCCCGTTGTGAAACACGCGAAACTGGTCCTGCATTTCCCGCGGCCCGTCGATCGAGACCGTCACACCCACGTTGTTGTCCGCCAGGAACTCGATGATCTCTTCGCGCAACAGCGTCGCATTCGTCGTCAGCGAGAAGTCGATCTCCTTGCCCACCTCCGCCGCGCGCCGCCGCGCGTACTCGATCGTCTCCCGTAGCACCGGAGAGTTCAGCAGCGTCTCGCCGCCGAAAAACGTCAGATGCGCGCGCCGCCCGCTTTCCCGCAACAGAAATTCGACCGTGTCGCGCGCCGTCGCCGCATCCATAAACTTCGGCTGCGACCCGAACTGCGTATCGACAATCTTGTCCTCGCCATACTCGTAGCAATAGGTGCAGGCGAGGTTGCACTGGTTCGTCAGATTCAGCACCACCGTCGACAGCGGAAAATTTGCGGGCGGCATCTGCCGCACCGACGCCATCTCGCCGTCCACCACCGCGCGCACGCCGCGCAACTCAAACACCGCGTCGTGCACTTCCGACGCCCGGAACCGCCTGTTCAGTCGCGCTGCCAGTTCCTCGAACGCCAGCTCACCCGCCGCCAGCGCATCCACCACCGCGCGCGACACGTCATCCAGCGCAAAGATAGCCGCGCTGGGAACCAGGTACAGAAACTCCGCGCCTCCAGCCGCGAACCGGTGAAACTCGCCCAGCCTCACTGCCCCACCTCCGGCTGGTCGAACCTCATATATACAGGCGGACTCACCAGTAAGTGTGCCCGCGCGCGCAGTTTCTTATCGCCTTCGTAAGTCGCCACCACCCACACATCGCCCATGTTATTCGTGTTGTTCCGGCGTTTCGGGTTGGGTCCGTCGACGGCCGGAGTGAACAAACCGTTCGCATCGAGCGATCCCACAAACTGCTTGTCGTCGTCGCCAAACGTCGCCGTATATTCTTCGATGCTCCAGGCGACCGGCATCAGCCCCAGATCCACGTCATCCGCCGTGTCGGGCTTGGCATCCGCCCCGTAGTGCACGCCCACCGCTTCAAATTGCTGATAGCCTTTGGGGAACCGAACGCCGCCAATCCGCGCCAGTCCGGCTTGCGGACGCACCTTGATCGCATCCGTTTTGTCGAACACCGCGAGCGCCCGCTCTTTTACCGCGCCCCCCACCGCCACGTCGCGCCGCCCGATAGCTGCCTTGGCATCGACGCTCACCTCCACCGTCACCTGCGACGGTGTCGCGCGCACGACGCGATTGACCTTGACGCCTGGCCCAAAATCCACATCGCCCGCGCCCAGGTTCGCGCCATACACCGTCACGTCCACCGCGCCCGAACCCGCCTTCAAAGCCTCCGGGTGCACGCCGCTCACCAGCGCATCGCTCCCAATCCGCACCAGTCTCACATCCATCCCGCGCTCATCATAGGCGCCCTGAAACCACCGCCCGCTCATCTCGCGACGGTTGCGCTCTACGAGCATGACCTCCCGAAACTGTCCGTCGCCCGTGCCCGAGCGTCCCCGCCACTGAAATCCCGTATAGACAATCGC
>JAEUQD010000930.1 GCA_016789925.1 Bryobacterales bacterium
CACCGGTACTTCCACCAGGTCGTTCGCCGCCTGCGTCGCCGCCAGCCTCACGCTGCCGGAATACTCGCCGGGCTCCAGATTGCCGGCGTTTACACGAACCTGTACGGTCGCCGGCGTGCTCCCGCTCGCGCCGCTCACCGACAGCCAGGTCTCTCCCGATGTGTTCACCTGGAACGGAACTGCCCAGCGGTCCGTCTCGATCACATTCACCGCGAGGTCCAGGCGGCCCTGCTGGCCCGCCGTCAGGGTGAACTCGTAGGGCAGGGAAGGGGCCGTAACCGTCGGACGGACCACGCCCGCCCGTGGAGCCCATCGCTCGCCCGCGTCGCTACTGATCAGCGCCCCGCGGTCCGTCCCTGCCCAAACGATGTTCGCGTCGCGCGGATGGTGCGCCAGTGTGAACACGAATCCCGTCGTCATCGCCGGAATCCGTTGCCATTGCGCCCCGTTATTGGTGCTCCTGTATATGCTCCCCGGTGCCGCTGGGTCAGCCGCCGTGGCGAAGAGTACCCCCGGCGTCCGCGGATTGGCGGATAGTTCCACCGGCCGGCCGGCGAAAACACGCGTAAAGGCCTGCGCCCCGTTCGTACTGCGGAAGATCCCTGTGTTCCCCCCGTTTCCCGCCGCGGCGGCGACGATGTTGCGCGGATCCGTGGGGTCCACTAAGAGCGATGTGATGATCGTCCCTTGGGGCAGACCGATCGGGTTGTATCCCGGCGCTAAGGCCCAACTCGACCCCTCGTCGCTGCTCCGGTAGACACCAAAGCGCTGGGCCGCATACATGATGCTGGCATCGGCCGCATAAATGGCTACAGAGGTTGTTTCGGCCGGCAGCGCGCCCCTGGCCGTCCAGGTTTCCCCCCCGTTCGTGCTCTTGTAGAGCTGGTCGCCGGCACGCGCATAGACCGTCGATGGGGCCGACGGCAGTTGATGCATCCACGTGACCGCTCCCGTTGCCGATGGCAATCCACTATTGGCGACGCTCCACGTTGCCCCGGCATCCACGCTCTTCCAGATCCCACCATCGTCCAAATCGGTCGCAGCGTAGACAATTCGTGGATTCGAGGAGTCCACCAGCAGGGCGCGAATCGCCGGCTGCCGCTGCCCGGCCGGGCGAAGAAACAGCGCCCGCCAGTTCAACCCATCGTCGGTCGTGCGCAGCAACCCCGTGCCTGGACTGGCGTAGATCGCGTTTGGTGTATCGCCACTGACCGCCAGTGGCGACACCGGAACATTCAGGCTGGGCTGGGCTGCCGCCACATAAGTCATTCCGAATACTAGGGATATGCTGCGTACGCTCATCTCAACCCATTATGGCGCGCCCCCGCCGGCGTCAGACATCCCCCAAAAAAGCTTGCATCAGGATGCATCTTCTTTTAAACTGGACATGTTTATCTACATATCTAACTTCCCATGTTCTCCCAAACCGCCGAATACGCCCTCCGCGCCCTCACCTTCCTCGCCCAGCGCTTCCCCGATCCCCAAACCACCGCTGTCATTGCCGAGCATACCCAGGTCCCGGCAGGCTATCTCTCCAAAGTCTTGCAGCAACTCGGCCGCGCTTCCCTCGTCCATGCCGCCCGCGGCAAGTACGGTGGATGGGAACTGGCGCGCACCCCGCAGCGAACCACGATTCTCGAGATCATGAACGTCGTCGATCCCATCCGCCGCATCCGGACCTGTCCCCTCCGGCTGGACGCCCACGCCGGGAGTTTGTGCCCGCTCCATGAAAAAATGGATCGCGCCCTCGAGCAGATCGAGAACAGCTTTTCGTCAACGACCCTGTCGGACTTGTTGGACGTTCCTGGCTTGCCCGTACCGCTGTGCAATAGCGTGGCCGGCTGCGTGGAGGTGGTGCGATGAAGACGCTCTGGTTGATGCTGCTCGCCTGTCCCCTCGTTGCCCAGTTCTCGGGCAGTTTCGTGTTGCCCGTCGAGGACGAAGCTCTCGGCTATACCGGCTACGCCAACGATCCGGTGGCCAAACTCCAGGAGCGATTGGATCGCGGCGAAGTCAAGATCGAGTGGCAGGACGGCCAGGGCTACCTGTTGCCTGTCCTCCGGGCGCTCTACATCCCCGTGGAATCCCAGGTTCTCGTCTTTTCGAAAACCAGCTTCCAGCAGAGCCTCATCGCCCCCGCTACTCCACGGGCGCTCTATTTCAACGACGATATCTATCTCGGATTTGTCCAGAACGGCGATGTGCTCGAGGTTTCCTCGCAGGACCCGGTCAAGGGAGCCATTTTCTATACGCTCGATCAGCGGAAGTCAGTCAAGCCAAAGTTCACCCGGCGGGACGAGTGTCTCCAATGCCACGCGTCGCCGCGGACGCTCGGTGTCCCCGGTCATATCATGCGCTCCGTCTACCCGGACGGCGAAGGCTTCCCTCAGTTGCAGGCCGGCGGATTCACTACAACGCATGCCAGCCCGTTCAAGGAGCGTTGGGGGGGATGGTTCGTTACCGGGACCCACGGGGGCCAGCGTCACATGGGCAACGTCTGGGTTCGCGACAAGAACCAGCCCGAGAAACTCGACATCGAGATGGGCGCCAACCGGGTGCGTCTGAAGGAACTGGTGGACCTAAGCCCCTATGCCACCGACACTTCCGACATCGTGGCGCTGTCCGTTTTGCAGCACCAGTATCATCTCCATAACCTCATTACGCGTGTGAACTACGAAACGCGGCTGGCGCTGTCGCAGCAGGAAGGGATTAACAAAGCCCTGGGACGTCCGCTCGACGAGTGGTCCGATTCCACCAAACGCCGCGTATACGGTGGAGCGGAAGCTCTGCTCAAGTACATGCTCTTTACCGACGAGGTGAAGTTGGACGAGCCCATTGCCGGTACCGCCAAATACGCCAGAACCTTCAGTAACTGGGGACCTCGCGACAGCAAAGGCCGCTCCCTGCGCGACTTCGATCTGAAGACCCGCCTGTTCCGTTACCCCGTCAGCTTCCTGGTCTATACCGAGGCGTTTGACAACCTTCCGGCGACAGTGAAGCAGTATCTCTACCGCCGTCTGCACGAAGTACTGACTGCCCGCGACCTGGAGAAAGACTATGCCTCGCTTATGGCCGCCGACCGCGTCGCCATGCTCGAGATCCTCACCGAGACCAAGCCGGAATTCCGTGCCTGGCTGGAGAAAGAAGCCTCCACCAAAAGGTCCAGCCTCAACTAGCCGCGGAGTGTTGATACGCTAAGTACAATGCGGTTTGTACTGTTGCTCCTCGCCGTTCCGCTCCTGGCCCAGGAAGCTCCGGTCCAGGAACTCAAGCTGACGACTGATCCTTCTCCTGCAAAGGTCCGCCCCTTCGAAACGCTGATCATACAGGTTCGCGCATACGGATCTGTTGCGAAAGCCGACGGTGGCAGCGACAAGGTACGCATTCAGCGCGGCGGCGCCAAAGCCCGCGTCGTGACGCCCGATGGCGGCTGGCTCTCCAAGCCCTTCCGCTTTCAGGGCCGGGATGACGAGGCGTTTTACCAGAGC
>JAEUQD010000936.1 GCA_016789925.1 Bryobacterales bacterium
GACCAGGGCCTTGGCATCCCCGCGGGTGAGCAGAAGGAGATCTTCCGGAGGTTCGTGCGCGGCGAGGCCGCCAGGACAGCGAATATCAAAGGCACCGGAATCGGCCTCGCCATGGTGCACCACATTGTGAAAGCGCATGGCGGCGAAGTGTGTCTTTCGAGCGAGCCGGGCAAAGGAAGCACATTCACGCTGCTGTTGCCTATCGAGGAATCATGCCCCGCATCCTGATTGTGGAAGATGAGCCGGACATCGCTTTGGGCCTCGAGGATGACCTCACGGTCGAGGGGCACGAAGTGCAGGTCGTGCGTGACGGCGAGACGGCGTCCCGGCTCGCGCGCGAACCGGGCTGGGATCTCATCCTTCTGGATGTCATGCTCCCGCGCAAAGACGGCTTCGACGTATGCCGCGAACTGCGCCGCGCCCGAGTGCAGACGCCGATCATCCTGCTCACCGCCAAAGCGCAGGAAGCCGAGAAGATCCTCGGGCTCGAACTCGGCGCCGACGATTACGTCACCAAGCCGTTCAGCCCTCGTGAGCTTCGTGCTCGAATCAAGGCTGTCCTGCGGCGCTTCGCGCCTCCGGAACAGGACACCTACCGGTTCGGAGAAGTCGAAGTGGACTTCGCGCGCGCTGAAGTCCGCCGCGCCGGAGCGGCTATCGAAATAACTCCCATCGAGTTCAAGCTCCTTGCGGCGTTCATCAAACACCGTGGCCGCGTGCTCAGCCGCGAACAGTTGCTCGACGCCGGCTGGAATCACGACACTCACGTGACCGACCGCGCCGTGGACGCGCACATCGTGAATCTCCGGCGGAAGATCGAGCCGCAACCAACCGAACCAAAATTCCTGTTGAGTGTTCGAGGACTGGGATACCGCTTCGATGGCTAACAATCTCACACGAACTTCACAGTCTCATCGTATGGACCTCGCACTCCCCTTCCAGACTGCTTGCAGGAGGCAGTCAATGACAACGCAACGAATGGCAACTTATCTGGTGGTCGCGGCCCTGCTCGCCCCGCTCATGGCCCAGAAGCCCGACGTCGACCTTCAACGGGCGATCCAGAAGGAAACGGTATCCGGCGACCTCAAAGCCGCAATCGAGGAATACAGGAAGATCGTGGTTCGCTCCGGATCGGATCGCGGCGTTGCCGCGAAGGCGCTGGTTCGCATGGCCGAGTGTTTCCAGAAACTGGGGGACGCTGAAGCACAGAAGATCCTGGAACGCGTGGTCCGCGAATACACGGACCAAAAAGACCCGGCAGATCAGGCCCGCGCACGGCTGGCGTTGCTCAGGCCCAAACCCACCTCAGCAGGTGTCGTGAACCGCTTGGCCTGGACCGTGGCCGACGGCGGGTGGATCGAGGGAAAGATTTCTCCCGATGGGCGTTACGTCCCATATGTGCACTACAAAGAGGGTGGAAACCTGTTTCTACGTGATCTCGCCAGTGGAACGGACAGGCAACTTACGGATACCGGCAACGATGCGCGCCCCCGGAAAAAAGGTGAGGAGTACCAGTGCGCCCACGAATACGCCTTTTCACGTGACGGAAAGCAACTGGTCTATTCCTGGCACCGAGGCAGCAGCGACCGCTACGAACTCCGTGTCGTTAGTTTGCAGGGTTCGGGCCTTCCCGCTTTCCGCCGACTCTTTGATGACGAAGATACCACCTGGATCATGCCGCATGATTGGTCGCCGGACGGGAAGTGGATTGCAGTCCAAGTACAGCGACAGGACAACACCTCGCAGATCGGCTTGGTCTCCGCGGAGAACGGTTCCTTGAAGGTTTTGAAGTCCATTGACTGGCGTGGGCCAACCGCGATGTACTTTTCTCCCGACGGCAGGTACCTTGCTTACGATCTGCCCGCCGGAGAGTCGTCGATGCAGCGAGACATCCTCGTCTTGGCTGTGGATGGCAGTCGCGAGATTCCCGCCGAGTTGCACCCCGGCGATGATTCTTTCCTCGGTTGGTCTCCGGATGGAAAACGTCTGCTTTTCGCCAGTGATCGTAGCGGGTCAATGGACCTTTGGGCGCGTGAGTTCTTCGCCGGCAAACCACATGGACAGCCGGAACTGTTGATGCACAACATCGGCCGTTTCGGCAGTATGGGAATTACTCCTTCCGGCAGTCTTCATTATGCGGTCGCCCCACCAGCGCGTAGCTCCGACATCAGGATCGCCGAATTCGATTTCGTTAAGGGAGATTTCACGTCTCCGCCAGTTCAGGCGGTATCTACTTACGTGGGGAACAATGGCTCTCCAGAGTGGGCACCCGACGGGAAGCAATTTGCATGGGTTTCCCGTCGCGGATCACGGATGGCGCCACAATTTGTAATTGGCATTCGTTCCACAGAAACCGGTCAGGTCAGGGAAGTCATGCTTCCTCCTAATTTCTATGTACTCGGGTCCTTCTCGTGGGGCCACGATGGGAAGTCGTTCCTCGTAGGAGGTTTCAACAAGGGCCGGAGTGGCATCTTTCGTGTGGATATCGAATCAGGACGAACCTCCCTGATCGTCGCTGCCAGAAACTTGAGGGTCGGCTTCGAATCACCCGACGGAGGCAC
>JAEUQD010001025.1 GCA_016789925.1 Bryobacterales bacterium
TCATGACTGGCCGTCGCCTTCAAGAGGGTTGGTCTACACTACACGGCGATTCTCAAAAGCCGTCATTGCCAGCGTGGGACTTACTGTTGCCCTGAGGCTCAAAAAGCCTTGAACCGTCGGTCTCGTGACGAACTTGGGTTAACAGAGCTGAATCCGCGCTTCCTGGCGGCGGATCGTAGCTCCTGGTCGAGTTCGGTGGGCAGCTTGATTTCGAGCCGGCGTTTGTCGTATCGCATGCTAGCCTGTGCCGTACTGCCATGATATTGAAAAGACGCTGTTCTGGTTGAACGCGGGCGGACAACATGCGACTTTCGGCGGACTCTGGACTGACAGGAAGAGACTGGCTGTGTACATTGCACAGCCTAGCGTGGATTTCGTGTGAATTCCTGGGACTAGTTGCGGATAGTGTGTGAAGGCAGACGAGAGCACGTTTTTCGAGCAGCGCCCAAGGCATGTCCTGGGATGCTGGATAGCACTGTAAATCCCGCACAGGTTTCGGTATCATAGGTATCTCCAATGGACAAACCCACGGTTCGCCTGGAATCGGGAGCAAGTGGCACGAGAAAGAAGAAAGCAGCCGCCCCCAGCGACCAGAATGTCAAGCTCGCAATCCGCCTGATTGAGGCCGTCAATGAGGCTCTTCGCGGACTCATTCGCTATCGGGGCGATCTCTCGGCAATGGCGATCGATGCCCTCACCAGCGTGGATCTCGAATCCGCCGGGCTCGTTAGTTCCGAAGAGCAGATGGTCCGGGACACAACGATCACCCTACCGAAGACCCTTCACCGAAAGATAAAGAAGCTCGCTGAGGACCGGGGAAGGTCGATGAATATCATGGTCAACTCGGCCCTGGCGCATTGGCTTGCCAAGAAAGGCGCGCTGAAGCTTCGCTGAATGACTGCCGGATCCGGAGGTGCGACCTTGGTTGGGCGCGCGGGCATGTTCGCCCAAGGATGGGACCTCACAGCAGCAAAGACGTCAGAGAATCGAAACGGAAGGCCACCACGCCGGAGTGGACTGCAAGTTGAGCAGACCTCAGTAGCATTCTTTTAAGGCGGGCTTGGCATTCGTGCTTCGACTGCGCGTACGGCAGGGCACGGGCAATGACTGGACTAGGCAAGTCGGACATCGGGCCGTTTTCAAGCAGGTCGATCGGCACAATTCTCACCACGTCATCAACGCGGGGAACACTTTCAACTGCTGGGGCTTGCTCCAACTATTCCCGGATTGGTTGAAGTACAGGCGCACCCCGTCCCTGTGCAAGTAGATGATGTCCGTGGTGCCTCTGCCGTCGATGTCGATCAGGCAGATGCGAGTGTGATCGAACTGGTTCGGGTGGTCGAACCAGGGCGCATTGTCCATCGTGAACTTGGCGCCGAAGCGGGCGTAGCCTACGTTCGGCCAATAGCAGACCTCGCCGTTGTGGACACGGACGACGTCGGTCAGACCGGCGCCGGAGATCCCTGCCAGGTAGATGGATTGCGTTCCGTCCACAAACACGATGCACGGACCTTTCTCCTCGTCGAGCGCCTGCGCAACACGCGCGGCGGGGCCGAAGCCTTGCTCCGCCTTGGACGGATGCCAGACAGAAGCGCCGCTTTCGGTAACCAGCACATTCCGCATGACCCTCGCCGTCGAGGTCTACGAACTTGAGATTTGGGTCACGAAGGTCGCGGTGGAAGCGGGAGTTGAAGGGGCGGAAGGGCTGCCAGCCCGCGGCTCCTCGTCGTGCTAGTACAAGCCAGCGGTGCGGGCTGCACTCCCGCGCCTGCTGGGCCGGCTTCTGGACGCTCCAGTTCAGCGCACTCAGTTTTTTCCATACATGACCAGGATGAAATCTCACCCCGGTCATCTTCTCCATCACTGCCGCCACCGGCGGCAGCGTCCACAACTGCGCCGCAAAGCGGTGTTTACGCGCCCCCTGCCGCACTCGCCTGGCTACCCATGCCTGCGGCTCCCCCTCGGCGAACAATGCTGCCACTTGTAGCCATTCTCTGCTCGAGCCCGTCGAAATCGCGTCGCTGTCTCTGCTGAGCCGAAATGGCCCAGTATGACATCCGCGGCCCGCATTGTTACTCTCTTGCGCGGGTCTCAATAAGAAGATTGGCGAATTAAAAAAGACTTGACAACCCGAAATGCCTCTGTATATTTGCCGTATATCGCCGGTCGCTCGCCGCGCGAGGCTCCGCTTCGGCTGACCTTCTGACTCTTTATGGACGCGCGTCTCTATCTGGCCAAGCCGTTCGAACTCGCCAGCCCGAGCGAGGTCGTCAAGGTGCGGTTGCGGAAGGGCGAGTACCAGGTAGTGCTCCGCGAGTCGCCTTTTGAGCCCGAGAACCCGGAAGGTGGTCGTCGCGGACGGATCGAGGGGCCTCATGGCACGCTGACCGTACGCCGGGTAACGTGGGACGGCAACCAGCGAGCGGCGATTCATAGCGGCGAGATGGAGGGTGAGTTGCGCGCCGGCGACGACGTCGTGGCCAAGGTGGACCCATCGGTCCGCCGGCACAACGGCGCGTACCATACTGTCTCGCATCTGCTGACTTCCATCGCCCGCGAACTCTGGCGCGCGGACTTCCTTGGCAAGCTGGCGCTGGCCGACTTCGGCGGTTTCCTGACCCTGTTCGGCCAGGCCGGTCGGGCCGCCGGCTGGCAGGAAGTTGCGGCGGCGCTGGAGCGCTACATCGGGGCAGACATCCCGGTTCTGATTTACAGCCTGCCGCGCGGCGAGGCGCTGGAGCGCTGCGGCCGGTTTTTCGAGAGCGTCGTTCCCAACTCCGTTGCAGAGTGGCGGGTGGTTCAGTTCGAAGGGACTTCTTTCTTGCCCATTCCCTGTGGCGGCGTCCACGTGCCCAACTTGACCGCCGTGCGCGGCATCGAGATAACTGGCTCCCGCGGATCGGGCGACAACCTGGTGCTTCAGTACAAATGCGATTACGTTCCTGCTTCCTAATAACGACCCTGGCGGCGATGGCCGCCGCTGGCGCGGAGCCCGTTACGTTGCACATCGTCCCAAACACACACGGCACCGTGGCGGGATGGTTGGTGGATTTCGACACCGAGCGTAACTACGTTCTGAATAACTACCTCGCCCACCTGGACCGTGTAAAGACCGACGAAACTTATCGCTTCGCCTGGTCGGAGGCGCCGAACGTGATCAGCCTCATGCAGTTCGCGCCGGAACGCCTGACCGAACTCAGACAGCGCGTGAGCGAGAAGCGCGTCGAATTTGCAAACGGGTTTCTCCTGGAGCCGGACATCAATCTCTCCGGCGGCGAAGCGCTGGTCCAGGCCGGTGTGCTGGGGCTTGGCTGGTATCAGCAGATGTGCGGCTTACGGCCGCGCCATTGCTGGATGATCGACATCACCGGCGGGCACCGCCAGATGCCGCAGATTGTCAGCGGGCTGGGTATGGATTCGGTGTTCTTCAACCGCAACAACCCGACCGACGCCGGCGCATTCTGGTGGGTGGCCCCCGACGGCAGCCGCACGCTGGCGCTGGTGAACCGCACCTATTCCGAATTCGGAGGTGAGAATTCGCTGTTCACCTCCAGGGAGCCGCTCGCGGATGACGCCTTCAAGGCGATCGCCAGGATCATCGAAGCAAAGCGAAAGTATCAACCGGGCAAAGGCGTGCTGTTCTCGCTGGCGGGCGCCGGGGACTACAGCCTCCCGCCGGCGCGAGAGTCGTACCCGGCCGAATTCCTGCGGGAATGGACCCGCCGTTATCCGGATACCAACGTCCGCTTCAGCATTCCCAGTGATTACGTGGATGCCTTGCTCGGGGAAGTGAAAGCGGGCGGAACCACGCTCCAGGAGTACGCAGGCGATACCGGCTACGGTTGGGACTCCTTCTGGATGAACATGCCGGAAGTGAAGCAGTACTACCGTAAGAACGAGCACCGGCTGCATGCCGCCGAGGGCCTGGCCACGGTGGCATCCCTCAAGGCGGGATTTGCCTACCCCGCCCAGACTTTTTACGACTCCTGGATCAACATGTTGATGAATATGGATCGAAACACCCTCTGGGGCGCGGCCGCCTGCGTCGTATTCAAAGACCTGGAACACTGGGAAGCCTGGGACCGGTTTGCCGCCGTCGAGGAGCGTAGCGGCGCCACCGCGTCTGATGCGCTGCGCGCGCTGGTGGGCGAAGGCGAGGCGCTCTCGATGTTCAATCCCCTGAACTGGAGACGCGAGGACCCGCTGCTGGTGACGCTCCCCGCCGGCCGGGGGGGTGGCCGGAGCGACGTGTGAGGCCTTGCCGCCCCCCGCCGGAACCGAGATCCGCGCCGTCTGCGCCGCGCCGCTTCCGCCCGTGGGGGTGCGATCCTTCGCCCTCTCCGACGCCGCGCCCAGCCGCCCGGCGCAGGCTAAGTCCACCCAGATCATCGAAACCGCGTTCTACTCAGCCGCGGTGGATGCCACTACGGGCGCGCTGGTCAGCCTGAAGGTGAAGCCGTCCGGGACCGAGCTGCTGGGTGGACCGGCCAATCTGCTGTTGGCCGAGACCGTCGCCGAGACGGAAAGCAGCCCGGAACACTTTATGCAGGTCCGGCCCAAGCGCCGCCAACTCGAGCTCGCTTCCGAGGAGTGCTCCGCGCCCCCGCGCCGGGCATTTGAGGACAACTTTCCCCTGGGTATCCGGGTCTACAGCGGGCGCATGGCTACCGTGGTGCAATCGACATCGGCATTTTGCGGCGACTCCCGGGTTGAGCGCACCATGACCTTTTACCGCGTCCATCCTCGCATCGACTTCGAAACGCGCCTGGACCTGCGCAAGGACAACGTACTGGTCACGGTGGATTTCCCGCTGGCCGGCGATCCCGTGGAACGTAGCCGTGGCATCCCCTTCGGTTACTCTTCCGGCCAGCCGCGGCGGGGTGACCATGCGATTCTTCCTTCCATCCGCTGGTCGAACTATCAACTGGCGGGCGGCGCGGGCCTGGCTCTGCTCGATCGAGGCCTGACCGGCCACGAGTTGAACGGTCGCACCGTGACGCTGGCCCTGGTGAATGCGGTCGTCCATTACATGAAAAAGCCCAACGACATTCTGCGCGGGCAGAGCGGCGCGCGCGCGGCTTCCTACGTGCGGTTCTACAAAGAGTTTTCCTATGCGCTGGTTCCGCATGCCGGTTCCTGGCAGGACGCCGATATCGCCCGCCGGGCCTGGGAGTTCAACTCGCCGCCGGTGGTCTTGACGGGTACCGGGAACGCCTCCACCGAAGGGATGCTTGAGACCTCCGATAACGTCATCGTAGAGGCCATTCGCCGCGTCGGTCGCCAGGTCGAGCTCCGGCTGGTGGAAAGCAAGCGGAGCGCCGACACGGCCCAGATCACGCTCCGGCTGCCGCATCGCGGCGCCGCCCTCACCAACATGATGGGAGAGAAGCCGCAGGCGCTCGCGGGAGGTCCTACTTACAAGTTCCCCATTCGCGCGCAGCAAATCGTGACGCTGCGTTTGGACGCCCCGTCGGCGGTACCCGCCCCAGCCTTGGTACGGGACTGGAGTTCGCTGGCGCCGCTGGTCAAGCGTGAGGCACTTAAGCAGCGCATCCAGGAAAAAGGCCACCCCGGGAGGTAGCCCCATAAGAGCTAAGATAAGGATGCAACTCTGACGTGTGCATAGCGATTGCGGATCGCGCGGTTGAAGTAGCTCCCCTTTGATGGAGCGAGCAGCAGGCATTGGTACACGTCGGCTGGTACGCCGAAATAGCGGTAGACAGTGTTGTCGCGAAACTCGATTTGGAGGGCTTGGCGTTCGGCATCGTAGGCTACCGTGGCCAGCGAGTTCGATTCAACTGCCGTTGACTTCATGGGCGGGCTACCTCATCCTCGCCGTCTGCGGTTTTCGTTTCCGGCTGGCTTCACCGCGGGCTGCCGCGATTTCGTTCCAGCGGGCCAGGACGTCGCGGAGGCCAACGGCGGGAGCGATCGCCTCGAGCACGCGGTGAAAGGCGAATTGGAATTCACGCCATCGGCTGCGCGTCGGGGGCTTCGTCGAGCAAGTAGTAGCCCCAGGGGGAAACGGTGCTCCCGACCAGGGCCAGCTTCTGGCTCAGCAGCGCCACGAAGAGTTTCCCGTACAGCCAAGCCCGGCTGCTTTGATCATCCAGTTTGGGCACGTGGCCCAGTTGCACCACCTGCTTCAGCCGTTTGAACGTGATTTCGATTTGCCAGCGCAGCCGATAGGACTCCAGCACTTGCCTGGTGCTGGCTTGCTTCCGGGTCAACGTCGTGAACACCAGCACATAGCAGGCGTATTCGCGGGCCTCCGGCGTCATCCTGCTTTTCCCCTGGACTTCCTTGCGACGAAGCCGGCGGTGCGCCTGCGCCACCGCCACTTCACTTTTGCGAATCGCACACAGCCGCCCAGGGATCAGTTGGCTCCCGGCCCGCGTCCACACGTACCAATCCGCCGTTTCTCCGGCCTGGCGCACCGTCCGGATTTTCCGCAACAGGGGAAAAGGCCGCTCCTGGTGGTCCGTCAAGGGCAGGGCGGACCGATTCAGCCGTACGCAGACATCGGCCCGTTTGGCCACGACCGCCGCGATGCCCGGAGGATTGCAATAGCCCGCATCGGCAAGCACCAATTCGCCCGCGCGCAACGGATACCTCCCCAGCCGCTCGCCGCTGTGCTCCCCCTCCGTCGCCGTCAGTTCGAAATAGTCACACTCTAGTTAAGCGGCCCAGCAGCACGGCGTCGTACGACCCTCCGACCACCCACACAGAAATGGGAGAGACGTGCTTGATCAGGTCGTCCCGGTATTGTTCGGCTTGGCTGACGTCAGGTCGGCCGATCTTGTGGCTCGGACGCTTGAATTCCAACAGCACATGACGCTCGCTGAATCGGCTCAAGAGGAGGAGGTCGGGGCGCTGACTTGCCCGCTCGCCACCGAATCGATCTCCCGCATACTTTTCCACAACTGATGCCAGGGTCTTGTTGGACGACATCAGCGCGAACTCAGAGCCGAAAATCCAGAGATTGGTTTCCATGGCGGTGTGGACTGTCCGCTCTTGAGTCGAAGGGTCCCGAATCAACGCGTCAAGCTGGTCGAGCACGAGCAGGCGTCGGTGCGCTTGCCGTGCAACCATGCCCAGTTCGACCAACCCGAAATCCCGGAGGGCTTCTGCCAAGGCGCCGACGTCTTCCAAACGCGCCTTGTCGATTCTTTCGAGGACTTGCCAGTACTCATCATGCTCCAGGGCATCGAGCACTACGGACACAATCGGGCGAATGCGCTCTTCGGGCTGGTCGTAGAAACGCTGCATGATCCTCTTAATCGCTCTTCGGGCGAATTCTCGCCGGTATTCCGGCATCTTCTCCAGAGAGCGATTAATCTCATGCTGCAGCCGGGCCTTGGCCAAGTTCATCTCCCGATTGCATGTCGCAAGAAGATGCTCGCGCACGGTCGCTTGGACGAAGGCCTCGACTTCACTGTATGCTTTGCTGTTCTCAATAATCTCGAAGCCGTTGCCTGTCCGTTGCCTGCGATGTCCTCGCTGAGCCCATCCGCTTCGATCTCGCCATAGACGCGTCGCAGCACCTTGGCCGGGATGTCACTTGCCAGATCCAAACCGAAGTAGGACGGTCTTCCGATAATCTTTCCGCCGATTCGCAGAACGATGCCCGCCTGTTTTGCCGGTTGTTGATCTTCGGTAATTCGCAATCGAAGCACGACGGGGCCCGCGGTAGGCAAAGCCATGTCGGCAATCGCTGGCGTTCCGCGCACGTCCTCAATGCCAACGGCCTTTCCATTGACGACTATATGAAATCCTTCTTCACGACCATACTCCAGGACCAGAAGCTCCTTCAGGCGCTCCGCCGTCGGGTAGTTCCAGTGCTGATCCAGGGCGGAGAGACTTACCTCCGTGCCGTGTTCATCCGGCCCGCAGTTGGCTACTTCAATCGGCAGCGGGAGGGCTTGAAGTTCCCACCGGCCTGCAAGTCTTCCTTTCGGATTGTCAAGCACGGATTGTCAAGCACGTGCGCTGTCCTCGAGCGGTTGTCTCCAACCGCATGATTCCCGCCATCATCAGGCCTGCAAACTTCCCGATGCCCTTACGGCCTTTGACGACACGATGCTTGGAAGGCGTTCGGTCACCTTTCGTCGCGCGCCGGTCCCGCGCGATCTTCAGGTACTCGTCGCGCACCTCTTGTTCCTTCATCCCGCACCCGTCGTCCCGAACGACCACCGGATCGCTTGTGACGGCGTCGGGAAGGCTGATCCACACGTGCTCAGCATCAGCATCCCATGCGTTATCAACCAGTTCTTGTATGGCCTGTTCGCTGGAGCGGTAGGCGGCGCCTAGCAGCATGGCAAGTCGTGGGTCCACGTGGAATTTCGCAGGACGCGCCATAAGTGACTGTGGTGGCTTACTTTATCACGGTGCTGCTATCGGCGTGCAGCCGGAGGACCCACTCGCGGAACGCAGCAACCGGATGAAGATTGAACTGCCGATCGGCATCATCGCCGACAGCCCGGATGTTCGCGGTTACCCGATGCCAGTTACCCTACGGAAGTAGCGGTCGCAATGATCATCATCAATGCTGTGGAAACGCTGTACGAGAATCGCGTTCGAGGCAATCTGCGAATAGCCACGAGGCGACGCCATCAAGGACGTCGTCCACTGGCCGCCTCGCCGGTCCCCGCAACGTGCATTCCCACACTATCCACGTCCTCCAGCCTCTGGCAGAGAGGTCCTCAAGAACTTGAGCATCCCTTTTGCGATTGCCCGCGATCTTCGCCGCCCAAAACTGTGTGCGGGTGGCTGGAAGCTGGAACATCGGACAATCGTCTTAACCAGTTCGACGGAAGACTTCGTCGAGCAGGATGTCCAGATCCTCCAGTCTCCCGTTCCGTTCCTGGCGGTGGTGAAGAAGAATTTCGCCGTTCTTACGAAACTCGACCGGTGGCTTCAATCGGCGGCCAGCTACATGGCAGAAATGCCTGTTCTGCTCATCGACGACGAAGCCGATCAGGCATCCATCAATACGAAAAGCAACAGGCCACCGGATCTGACCGTCAGCGACGAAGATGACAGCGATGACAATCAGGCGCCCTCCAAAATCAATGCGCTCATACGCTCCGTGCTGGCACGTACGACGAAGGCCGCTTACATTGCGTACACCGCGACGCCATTTGCAAATATCTTGATCAACCCTGACGCTGTCGATCGGCGAGTCGGGGAGGACTTGTTCCCGAAGGACTTCGTTATTCAGTTGCCGCGACCCGATGGCTACACGGGTACGGAGGAACTCTTCGGAGTCCAAGCTCAGGGCCGAGACGTGTTGCGCACAGTGCCTGAAGAGGATGTACAGGCATTGAGAGCAAAGCGCGCGCACAAGATGGCTGAGATTGTTATTGGGCAGCACGACAGCGTTCCGACATCGTTGTCGGATGCGCTCATCTCCTTTTGCCTGGGGGGCGGCGTGCGAAACCTCCGTACAGGACTGGCGGGCAAAAGCCATACGATGCTTGTCCACGTCAGCCAGAGGACTGTCGACCAGGAGCGTATTGCCAGTGCTATCCGCGAGCAGGTAGAACTTTGGCGCGAGGCGGAACGACAGGGGCAGCGACTAGATGCGCTCTTTGGCTCCGTATGGGACAAGTTCAAGGTCGGTATTGATGCTCCTGCCGACGACCAAGCCGTAATTGCGGCCGCTATCGCCGTTCTCCGGCAGCTCGTCATATTGGTGCTCAACAGCGTGACCGGCGAGAACCTTGAATACGATGAGAAGCCGGGGCGTCACATCGTCGCTGTTGGAGGAAACAGACTCTCGAGGGGCCTGACTTTGGAAGGCCTGACCGTTTCCTATTTCTTGCGGACGGCTTCGATGTGCGACACGCTTTTGCAGATGGCCCGTTGGTACGGTTTCCGGCGTGGCTACGAAGATCTCATTCGCATATGGACTACAGATGGAATTGCCCGCTGGTTTTCCGAACTGGCACTTGTCGAGCAGTCCATGCGGGATTCCATTACCGCGCTGGCGCGGGCAGAGCGACGGCCGGATCAGATGGTCATCCGACTCCGTGCACACAGTGATCTGCTCCTGACAGCCCGCAACAAATCGGGGACGTCAAGAGCTATCCGGGATTCTTGGGCAGGCGAGCACCCTCAAACGACCCTCCTGCCGCTGTCCGACCCGAACAAACTGCAGGCCAATCGTGTGCTGGCTGATGAATTCCTTTCGGCAGTCCCGCTCTCATTGAAATGCCATGGAGGTCTCCTCGCCCGGGATGTGCCGGCTGATTTCGTATGTGCCTTCCTGCGTGCCTATGGGGTCAACGAGGATATCGTCGCATTTCGCAGCGATCAACTCGCAGACTGGATTGTGGAGAGAGCTTCCGCTGGAGAGCTCATCGACTGGTCCGTCTTCGTCGCTTCGCCACCGACACCACGGGAGATTACTCTCGGGGGACAAAGAATTGGTCTTGTCCGACGGAGGCGTATCAGTAGCGAAAGTATCGGTATCCTCATCGATCCGCGGCACGAAGGAGTGGATCTCCGAGGCGGCCCGGATGCCTACAGGAGAGAGAGCGGAACCTATGACGCCGAAGCTATGCGCGCAGCCAGACCCGCAACACAAGGTCTGTTGATCATCTACCCGCTTGACGCCGGAGATCTGGGAATCGACCATACCGATTCGGTCATCGCCTTGGCGCTGAGCTTGCCGAACACATCGGACGCTGGAAGCTCATGGGTGGTGAACAGGATGGTCTCCAATGGCTGACGGACCGTCGTCAGAACAGTGGGCCCAACTGCGCGCAAGAAAGCCCGTCGCCGAGGATGCCCTGACTACGATCCCAATTACGGTGGGAGGCACTGAAACGCCACTGTTCATGGCAATGGACGTAGCCGGTAATCTTCACCTCTTGATACCAGTGCGGGATGGGCCAAAAGGTGCGAGACCTCCCGACCTTAATGGGCTCAAGGTCCGGCACCGCATGCTTGAGATCGGGGAGTTTCTCGATCTCGTTGCCGCACCGTCGCACGAACAGGTGTTTAATCCCGTCTGTGAAGACGTGATCAACGCCGTCTGCGGCGATCATCGTGAACCTTGGGGGGCGGTGGCAGCGATAATTCGAAACTGGCAATCGGCATGGAAGCCGGTTCGCCCGGAAATGGATAAGACTGTTCAGATCGGGCTGCTCGGCGAGTTGATGGTGCTGAGAACACTGATGATCCCGTGCCTTGGGCCGGCCGCGGTAGACCAGTGGAGTGGCCCGGAATGGGAGAGGCATGACTTCGTCGGTGATCGGCTTCACTTGGAAGTGAAGACAACGCGCAAGAGTCGGCATGAGCATGAGATTTCTCGGCTGGACCAACTGCGGGTGCCTCAGGGATGCCAATTGCTGGTCGTGTCCATTCAACTGGAGCAGTCAGTTGGCGGCAGTGAGACCCTTGCGACCAATCTCGACGCGATAGTCGATTTGCTTCGCGGCGACCCATGCTCTTTGGACACCTTCATGGCAAAGATGGCGTATCTGGGTTGGTCGGAAGAGATGCGGGACTCTGGGGAACTCCTGCACTTCTTCGTGCGCAGCACGTTTTTCTATCCTGTAGACGAGGAGTTCCCCCGGCTTCCTGATGATTTCACGCCGCAGTCCGGCGTCGTGTCGGTCAAATATACGGTAGACCTCGCCAACCTCGCTGCACTTGATATGCACGAGGCCGCGGCACTCTTCAAGACCGCCAATCCCTGCTTTGCGCGATGATTCGGTTGGAGCCGCCCGCTCGCGCGACGGTCTGGCGCGCGCCACTTCTGTTTTACGCGTGCTCATGGCGGGCCCCCGATGGCCACTGGGGGGATTCTGGGGGGACCCCGGCGTCCAAGGACGAGGAAATTCGAGCAAAGATGGGTAAACCTTGATCGGAGGCCACAACCCGGCCGCAGTGCCGCAAACGGCGTGTTCAGTAGGGGATACGTTGAAAAGGAAGGACTTGAATTGGCTCC
>JAEUQD010000009.1 GCA_016789925.1 Bryobacterales bacterium
CTGGCAGGCGCGGAGCGTTCTCTACGTACGGCTGATTCCGCCCGGCGCCGCGGACACGGCGCACTACCAGTTGCGCATCCCGAAAGACGCACAAGGGCCGATTAGTGTGAAGGCGAAGCTGAATTACCGCAAGTTTTCGCATTTCTACACACAGTATTCCTACGCGGGCAAGGCGCACGAAGGTAGTTCCGGGTTGGACCACGATTCACGCCGCTATACGTTCAACGCGGCGGACATTCCGAAGAATGTTTCTGGGAATATCAAGGACAGGATTCCGGATTTGCCGATCATCACCCTGGCCTCCGCGGAGACGAGCCTGCAAGTGGGCAAACCGAACGAGCCCACGGATTGGAAGCCAGTGGTGGAGAAGCGCGACCGCGAGCGTTGGAACGACTACGGCATCGGCCTTTTGCTGCAAGGCGACTTGAAGGGCGCCGAGTATTCCTTCCTGCGCGTCACCGAAGCCGAACCCGAGTACGCCGACGGCTGGTTGAACGTGGCGCGGGCATTGATTCAGGAAGGCCAGACCGAGGCGGCCAAGCCGTATCTGGCCAAGGCGCGCGAACGGGGTCCGAATCTCGGGCGCGTGCATTTCTTCCAGGCGATGGTGGAAAAGGCCGATGGCGACTATGACACGGCGCTGGCGTCGCTTCAGAAGACCGAGAAGCTGTTCCCGCGCGACCGCGTGGTGTTGAACCAGATTGGCCGGCTGCACTTCCTGAAGCGCGACTACCAGGCCTCGATTGCCGCGCTGCAACGCGCGCTGGCCGTCGACCCCGAGGATATCCAGGCTCATTACAATCTGATGCTGGCCTATCGCGGAGCGGGGGATTTGCAGGCATCGGCGCGGGAAGAAGCGCTGTTCCGGCGTTTCAAGGTAGACGAATCGGCCCAGACCGTGACACTGAAGCCGCGGCTCCTGTCGCCGGAAGATAACAATGAGCGCCAGATGATCCACGACCACGAATCGGCGCCGCTGACCCCGGTGGTTTCGCGCCAGTCGGACGCGCAACCCGGCGTACCGGCGGGGTCGCGGCGAGCCGCGCCTTGAGCTGTGTTCGAACGTTACGTTGGCGTCGATTATTCGGGGGCCGAGACGCCCGACAGCAGTCTGAAAGGGTTGCGGGTCTACCTGTCGGACCGCGAGGGTCCCCCGAAGGAGATCCCGCCGCCGCCGAGTCCGCGCAAGTACTGGACCCGGCGGGGACTCGGCGTGTGGTTAGGCGACCTGCTGGCCGAGGATGTGCCCACGCTGGCGGGGTTGGACCACGGGTTCTCGTTCCCCGTGAGGTATTTCCTGGAGCACAAGCTGCCTTGGGATTGGCCGGCGTTCCTGGAAGACTTTGTTCTGCACTGGCCGACCGCCGCCCCCCACACCTATGTGGACTTCGTCCGCGATGGGTTCACCGGTTTCGGCTCGGCGCGGACCGGTGACCGCAAGTGGCGGCGCGTCGTCGAGGAATACGCCAAGGCCAAGTCGGTGTTTCATTTCGACGTGCAGGGGAGCGTGGCCAAGTCCACCCACGCCGGGCTCCCATGGCTGCTCCATATTCGTTCCCGGGTGGGGCCCCGGCTTCGATTCTGGCCGTTCGACGGATGGCAGATTCCACGACGGCGTTCCGCCATCGCGGAAGTGTATCCTTCCCTCTGGATGAAGCAGTTCCCCCGCGAAGGCCGCGATGACGATCAACAGGCGGCCTACGCCGCTTGCGAATGGATGCGGCGGGCGGATGTCGACGGCACGTTAGTTGACTATTTAGAGCCGGAATTGTCGGTGCGCGACCGGAAAGCCGCCGAAGTGGAAGGGTGGATTCTCGGGATTACCGGGCCTCGTCCTTAACGCGAGGTTCTTTCTTGGTGCGGATCTCCCGGACGGCGTAGATTCGCCGGCCCTGGCTTTCGAAGTACGTCCGCATCAGCACTTCGCCCAGCAGTCCGGTGGAGAGCATCATCAATCCGGTGAGCAACAGCAACGCGCCCGCGATCATCAGCGGACCGTGCTGGATCATGATCTCGTTGCCCAGCAGCTTGTAGATGAGCAGGTAGGTCATGATCGCGCCGCCGACGGTCAACCCGGCAAAACCGATCTTGCCGAAGAAATGCATGGGTCGTGTGAAGTACGACAGCAGGAACTTGATCGTAATGATGTCGAAGAGTACGCGGAAGGTACGACCCAGCCCATAGTGCGAACCACCGCCCATGCGCGGCGCGTTGCGGATGGGTACTTCGGCCACGCGCGCGCCATAAAAGCTGGCCAAGGCGGGAATGAAGCGGTGCAATTCGCCGTAGAGATTCACATCCTTGAGAATTTCGGCGCGATAGGCCTTGAACGTCGTGCCGAAGTCGTGGAGGTCTACGCCGCTCGCCTTCGACATCAGCCAGTTGGCAATGCGTGATGGAATCTTGCGGGTGACGGCGTTGTCCAACCGGTTCTTCCGCCACCCGCTGGCGATGTCGTAGCCTTCCTGGATCTTTTCAAGCAGCGCGGGAATGTCTTCGGGGTCGTGCTGCAAATCGCCATCGAGCGAAATGATCACATTGCCCTGCGCTTCGTCGAACCCGGCCGATAGCGCCGCCGTCTGGCCGAAATTCCGCCGCAGCCGGATCACCTTCAACCGGTTGTCGGTTTCCACCAGATTGGCGAGCAGTTCGAAGCTCTTGTCGGTGGAAGCGTCGTCGACAAAGATGATCTCGTAGGGTTTGCGGATACGGTCGAGGACCGAACTCAGCCGGTCGTAGAGCGGCAGGATAGCCGGTTCCTCATTGTGGATCGGGATCACGATGGAGATCATGGCGTACCGTCCCCTATTCTAGCGGACTGGCTGCATGATCATTTCCGGAACACGGCACTGATCGCGGACATCGGCGCCGCACGCCCGCGATTTCAGGTTCTTGTCGAAGCAAACGCGCACCTCCGAGAGGAACCGGCCGGCGCAGAGTACCGCAACGGACCCGTCACCTGCCAGGTTGTTCGTCTCGATAAACCGTTTCTTGAGCTGTGCTGGTTTTACCTGCACCTGCTGGCGCGGTCCGGAGAATTCGGCGGGAGTCTTCACTGCCTGGTAGGCTTTGCGCACCAGAGCCAGGTATTGTGTGGCATTCAGGCCGCTACACGTGCCGTGCTTGGACCACTCGTGGCGAATCAGCCGGGCGCTGGGCATGATGTCCAGAATGCTCTTCACTTCCGCCTGCGTCGGTTCCGTGCCCGCGGCGCAAAACTGCGGCCAGCCCCGCTCGAACTGGGGCCAGAGGCCATGGGCCACGAAACCGAACCGGCGGCCGCCGCCGCACTGGAGATTGTCGCGTTCTCCGGCGGGAGTGGAGCAGTACTGGGGCGACCACGAGAGGCTCAGCACGTAGTAGTCGAATTTGCCCGATTCCCCCCTGGGCTGGTTGCGCCGCGGTTGGGCGAAGGCGGCCAATGCGATGATTCCAAAACAGAATAGAAGGCGCATGTTTTCTGTTAAAATAAAAGATAGCACCCGAGCCCTACCAGGAGTTTCCTTTGCCCGATAATGACAGCAAACTTCCGCCCAATCAGCTACCTTTGGGCGGTGACGGCGCCAGGAATCTGATTCCCATCAACATCGAAGAGGAGATGCGCCGGTCGTATCTCGACTACGCGATGAGCGTAATTGTCGGCCGCGCGCTGCCCGATGTCCGCGATGGTTTGAAGCCTGTTCACCGCCGTATCCTGTACACGCTCGACGAGATGGGCCTGACCTATAACAAGGCCACTCGTAAGTGCGCGAAGATCGTCGGCGAAGTAATGGGTAAGTACCACCCCCATGGCGACTCGGCGATTTACGATACGTTGGTCCGCCTGGCCCAGCCGTTCAACATGCGCTACCCGCTTATCGACGGCCAGGGTAACTTCGGGTCCATCGACGGCGACATGCCGGCGGCGATGCGGTACACCGAGGCTCGGCTGTCGCGGATTGCCAGCGCGATGCTGGAGGATATCGACAAGGAAACCGTCGATTTCCGGCCCAACTACGACGACAGCGAAACCGAGCCCGAGGTGCTCCCCACCCGCTTCCCGAACCTGCTGGTCAACGGCGCTTCGGGTATTGCCGTGGGCATGGCCACCAACATTCCACCCCACAACCTCACCGAGATCATCGACGCCACAATCCTCCTGGTCCAGAATCCGCAGGCGACGCTGGCCGACCTGATGCAGCATGTGCAGGGACCGGACTTCCCCGGTGGCGGCTTTATTCTCGGCCGCGAAGGAATTTTCAACGCCTATCGGGGCGGCCGCGGAAGTGTCAAGATGCGCGCCAAGGCGGCCACCGAGAAGTTTGGCAAAGACCGGGAAGCCATTATCGTAACCGAACTGCCCTACCAGGTGAACAAGGCCCGCCTCATTCAGGAAACCGCAGCCATGGTGGGCGACAAAAAGATCGAAGGCATCTCCGATATCCGCGACGAAAGCGATCGCGACGGAATGCGGATCGTCTACGAACTGAAGCGCGGTGAGAACGCCGAAGTGGTGCTCAACAACCTGTACAAGCACACGCAGCTTCAGATGAATTTCGGCATCATCATGCTGGCGATTGTGAACGGCCAGCCGAAGGAATTCGGCTTGGTGGACCTCCTCCGCAAGTTCATTGACCACCGGCTGGATGTCGTGCGCCGCCGCACGGATTTCCTGTTGCGCAAAGCGCGCGAACGCGAGCACCTGTTACTCGGCTTCCAGCGCGCCCTCAACAATATTGATGAGGTGATCCGCCTTATCCGCGAATCGCGCACGCCGCGCGAAGCCCGCGAGGCGTTGATGAACTTCATTACGCCCGCGGAAGCGGCTGAGTTCGCGGCCCTGATTGCCGCCGGCGAACTGGGACCCCGCTTTTCCGAACGCCAGGCCCAGGCGATCATCGAACTCCAACTCCAACGCCTCACCGGCATGGAGCAGCAGAAGATCCTCGACGAACTGGCCGAGATTCAGCGTAAGATCGCCGAATACCTGGAAATCCTCGGCTCAGACAAGGTCGTTCGCCAGGTGATCGTGAAAGAACTCAAGGAAGTCCAGAAGGACTTCGGCGACGAACGCCGCACCCAGATTGTCGACGATCCCGGCGAGATTGTCCTCGAAGACCTGATCCAGCAGGAAGACGTTGCGGTTACTGTCACGCGGGGAGGCTACCTGAAGCGCACTCCGGTGGACACCTACCGCCGGCAGTCGCGCGGTGGCAAAGGCCGCATCGGCATGGGTACACGGTCGGAAGACGTGGTGGATCACCTGATTATCGGGTCCACCCACGCGCACCTGCTGATCTTTACCAGCAAGGGTCGCCTGTACTGGCTGAAGAATTATCACATTCCCGACGCCGGAACGACCGGCAAGGGGAAGAACATTTCGGGGCTGATCGCCCTTCAGCCCGACGAGACCGCCAAGGCATTTCTCTGCGTCTCCGAGTTTGTTCCGGACAAGTTTGTCGTCATGGTCACCCGCCAGGGCGTGATCAAGAAGTGCGAACTCACGGAGTTCAACAATCCGCTGTCGCGCGGCATTATCGCCTGCTCGCTGGACGAAGGCGATGAACTCATCCTGGCCCGGCTCACCTCCGGCAACGACATGATCCTGATCGGCACGCGGCAAGGCATGGCCATCAAGTTCAACGAAGCCGATGTCCGGCCGATGGGCCGCCAGGCTCGTGGCGTCCGCGGCATCTCGCTGGCGGAGAACGACGTGGTCGTCGGTGCGGAAGTGCTCGCCTCCGACGACGAACTCATCCTCGCGATCTCCGAGCAGGGCTACGGGAAACGCACCCGGCTGGCCGACTACCGTCTGCAAACCCGCGGCGGCAAGGGTGTGATCAACATGAAGACCACCCGGAAGACCGGCCCGGTCCTCGGCATCCTCGCCATCAAGGAAGATTCCGACCTGATGATTATTACCAAAGACGGGAAGATCATCCGGATCGAGTCCACCGACATCCGGCAGGCCGGGCGTTCCACCCAGGGTGTACGCCTGGTCCGGATGGAAGAATCCGATTCGGTGGCCGCGGCTTCGCTGGTGCCGGAATCCGAGAGCGAAGCTCCCGACGCTCAGGGTGACCTGCCGTTGCAGTAAAATTCGATTATGGCGGCACTGGTTTCTCTAACGACAGCTCCGGCCACGTTCGATGTCGATGTGCTGCTGGCCAAACAGCAGCACTTGTTCGAGATCCTGCGTGACTTGGGCCAGGTGATTGTCGCCTACTCGGGCGGGACCGACTCCGCCTATCTCGCTTGGGCCGCGCAGCAGGCGCTGGGCGACCGTGCCGTGGCGATCACGGCCGACTCGGCGTCTATCCCCGAGTCGCACAAGAAAGACGCCATCGAGTACGCCCGCGTCTGCGGATTCCGCCACGAACTGATTCCGACCTTCGAGTTCGACAACCCGGACTACGTCAAGAACGACAAGGACCGCTGCTTTCACTGCAAAGACGAACTGTTCACGCGGTTGGAAGCGCTGGCCTCCGAACGCGCCATCGGCGCCATTATCTACGGCGTGAACAAAGACGACCTGGGCGATTACCGGCCGGGTCAGTCGGCCGCGAAGATCCACCAGGTGAAAGCGCCCCTCGTGGAAGCCGGCCTCACCAAGGCCGAAATCCGCGAACTTTCGCGGATGGCCGGGCTCCCTTTCTGGGACCGTCCCGCGGCTGCCTGCCTATCCTCGCGCATCCCCTACGGCACGCCGGTGACCAAGGAAACCATCAAGACGGTTGAAACCGGCGAAGAAGCTCTCAAGGAACTCGGTTTTCGCCAGTTCCGCGTGCGCTATCACGGCGAACTGGTCCGTTTGGAAATCGCCCGCGAAGAACTCCCGAAAGCTTTTTCTCTTGAAATGGCCGGCGCGTTGACGGCCATCTTCAAGCCGCTGGGCTTTCACTACGTAACCCTCGATCTGGAGGGCTACCGCCAGGGTTCGCTCAACGAGGCGATCGGCGTTCGGAAATAGCTGGACGCCGTTACTGGACGTGTTCGAGGATGGCGAAGTCGCCGGGGTTCCAGGCTTGGGCGATGACGTAGAGCTTGCCGTTCACTTCGCGCAACACGGCGTTGTGAATGTGCTGGAAGTTGGCCAACCCTAAGTCTTCCTTCGGCATGATGGTGGACACCAATTCATCGTTCTCAAAGAGATAGATAGGAGCCCCTTTGGTGCGGTCGGGACCATGGAGCGCGCCGATGACGGCTTTGTCGCCCAGGTAATAGATGTCGCAGGGGAAGGATCCGGCTGGGGTGCGGAGGGTGGAGAGATACTGGCCATTCTTGGTGAAGCGGTCGACCTCGGAGTTGGGGCGGTCGGCGACGTCGATGCGCTTCTTGCCGGGCGGAACGGTGATGCCGTGGCCGGTGCCGAATTGGCCGGGAGCAGTGCCTTTGCCGCCGAAGGCAAGGTCGTTCCAAGTGGCTTTGAAGGGTTTGATGCCGAGGATGCGGGCGGTGAGGACGAAGTCGAGTTTGGAGTAGCCGGTGGCGATGTACAGCAAGCCATCGAGTTGTTCGACGTCGGTGGGGACAAACGTGCCGCCGTTGGTGAAGTAGTCGTTGGCGACCGGGTGACCGAGGTCGGTGCCGGCAGACGGGGGCAGGAGGGTGTGGAGGAGTTTGCCGTCGACGGTGGTGGTGAAGACGCGCTGGGCTTCATTGCCCGGGAACACCAGGAAAGGCGAACCGTTCTGGGCATACCAGATGGTGGTGTTGTGGAGGTTGGTGCCCTTCATCTCGGCGGCGGTGGGGACCATGCGGGTGCTCTTGAGATCGGGACTGATCTGGATGATGCCGGCACCTTTCAGCGAGAAGTAGGTTTCGCCCTTCCCGGGGCGAAGGTCGACCGCGAAACCGCCATGCGCCCCCTTTAGGACCGTCTGTGCCTCCTGGGGCAGGTGGGACGACGTATAGAGGACTCGGAACTTATACTTGCCTTGTCCGCTGGTGGCCTGCATCGCGGCTTTCGTTCTGGATCCGGTGTCCCAGACGCCCAGGACCAGCAGACCGGCAAACAGCAAACTCAATAAGGATCGTTTCATGGGGTTCTCGCTTGAACAGGCATTACACCACACCACGGGGCGCGGTGCAAAACTTTGGCATTTCGTTTCGCAACGCATTGAAAACACGAGAAGCGATGTGTCGAAAAGTGTCGAAAGCGAAAGAAAGGCGAATATTTAGCCCAGGCGGAATTCCAGGGTCTGATCCACCGGCGTATAGGCGGTCAAGAACACCGTGGCTCCCGGCACTCGGGGCTCAGCGCCGCGAACGACGACATAACTGTGGTCGGCACGGCCGGGCCCGAAGCGGATGACATCGCGACCGAAGCGGTACGCGCCGAAGCCCGATTTCAGCACAAAGGCGTCGGGCAGTTTCGGATAGGGTTCGACCTGATCGAACTGTCCGCCGGGCCGAAAAGCGAGTTCAATTGTGAGCGGAACGTTATCGGTTCCACTGGCCCGGATGCGCAGCCGGAAGCCTTCGCTAAACTCGGTAACCGAGGCGTGATAGGAGAGACGAGAAATCTCGGTTCGGGTGCGTTCCCTCCGCGAGGCTTCCCAGTTCTCAGGTCCGGCCTCGACGGCCCGGGGCAGGGGTTGGTAGTAAGGGCCTTCCAGGTGCTGTTCCATCTCGTAGGCGTCGGCGGACTTGCCGCCTTTGGCGGGGACGAACTGTCCCTTACCGAAAAAGGCGGAGGAGAAGCGGACGGCCTGCAAGACGGCCGCACCGTGACGGAGGGCGAGGAAGCGGCTCGATCCCGAGAGGAGAATGGTAGCGCTGCTGCGTCCGCGCCGGATTCGCGCGACGCCGAGGGCAGGGAAGAGCTTCTCGTAGTCTTCCGGGACGGGGGCGGGTTCGGGTCCAGGCTTCTGCAGTTCGGGGTACTCCATCAGTTCCCAAAGCGAGGGCGATCCCTGGCGCGCATAGGCTTCGTAGAGCGGGTTGTTGTCGATAAGGGCGAGGTGCCGGGCGGCGAACCAGTAGCCGGCGAGGGTACCGGGCGTGTACTGGTCCTGGCGGGTGGAAATGTCGGTGACCACTTCCATGCCGGGGTGCAGCAGGTATTGCATGGCATCGAGGTTTCGGCGGACCGGTTCGAGTAGTTCGGGCCTCTTGAGTTTCAATGCAACCGTCACCAAGGCGCGGTTGGTGACGCCGTTGTAGGTGGCGGTGGAGCGTTCGGTGTACTGGCCGTCAGCGTCGATGTCGATTCCCTCAGCAAGCCACTGGTCAATGCGCTTGACGTATTCGGGGTTGGGATAGAGGGCGTGGGCCTGTGCGAGCCCGGCGCAGACGACCCAACGGTGGTTGGGCGTGTGAACGCCTCCTTTCAGCAGCCCGCCCGCATGCCTTTTCACGACGGGTTCCAGGAGGCCTTCCAGTTCGCGCAACCTGGCCTGGCGTGCGAGGTGGGCGGCGGCGCACAGGTTGTACATGGCAAAGGCCGTATCGGGTGGGGAATTGAAATTGGTAAACAGCAGGTGGATGTTGCCGTCCGAGGATGTGTGACGGTCGAGAAAGCGCAAGGCCATGCGAAGGCGCTGCATGACGATAGCGGAATCACGGAAGTTCGACTTCGGCTGCGCGAGGGCCGTGACAAAAATCACGATCAGGCCAGCCGCGCTGCCGCCGTTGTGAAGACCATCGGCATCGGCCAAGCCGCCGCGCCACGGGCTCTTCTCATCGGTAGTCTGCTGGGAGATCATCCGTTCGACAGCCTCGTCGAACTTGCGAATCCGCTCGTCAGTGATGGCCCAGAAAGCGGGGGCAGGCGGAACCGCGGCCAAGGCGGCGGAAGAAAGGGAAAACTCGCGGCGGGTCACTCTCTTTATGATAGAGAGTTGCTCTTGAGAGGAGAACCGATGAAACGGATCGTGGTGCTGGCCGTGGCGTTGACGGCGGCCGGGTGGGGTGCGGATGCCGAGAGGTTGACCCAGATTCCCGTGCGGATGAAAGCGTTGGTGGAGAAGGGAAGCATTGCCGGTACGGTGACGTTGTTCGCCCACAAGGGCGAGATCCTGAGTTTCGACGCGGCCGGCTACCAGGACATCGCGAGCCGCAAGCCGATGGCGAAGGACTCGATTTTCCAGATCATGTCGATGACCAAGCCGATGGTGGCGGCGGGGATCATGATGCTGGCCGACGAAGGCAGGCTGGCTTTGACAGATGCAGTGGAAAAGCACCTGCCGGAGTTTCGAGGCCAGATGTTGCGTGTGGGCGACGTCTTGAAGAAACCGTCGCGGCCGATCACGATTCGGGATTTGCTAACGCACACCTCGGGGCTGATCGGGAATCCGCCTCCGGGGCTGGCGGGGTTGTATCAGCGGATGGACAAGACGCTGGAACAGGCGGTGCTGGTGTATTCACAGCAGCCGTTGCAGGCGGAGCCAGGCACCGAGTGGCTGTACTCGAACCCGGGTGTCGCGACGCTGGGCCGGATTATTGAAGTGATCAGCGGGCAGCCGTTTGAGCGGTTCATGGCCGAGCGGCTGTGGCAGCCGCTCGGCATGAAAGACACATTCCTGTTTCCGCCGGACGACAAGAAGGCTCGAATCTGCGCGGTGCACGCGACCGTGGACGGGCACTTGAAGCATGCCGACCCGGAAAAGATCTATGGGGGCGATGCCCTGAAGTACCGGCCCAACGCCAAATATCCCGCGCCGGAGTTTGGCGCCTACTCGACGGCAGCGGACCTATTCGCGTTCCACCAGATGCTGTTGGAGGGGGGCACTTACAAGGGACGCCGCTACCTGTCGCGGGCCGCTATCGAGACGATGACGTCGGTTCACACCGGCGACATCAAGTCGCGCTACTTCATCGGGACCGGATTCGGACTGTCGTGGCAAGTGGTGAGGGATGCCGATGGGACCCTGGATTATCTGTCGATCGGGACCTTCGGGCACGGCGGCGCGTTTGGAACGCACGGCTGGGTGGACCGCAAGCGCCA
>JAEUQD010000033.1 GCA_016789925.1 Bryobacterales bacterium
ATGCCGGTGACATAGGCCGACGTTTCGGTTTCCTGGTAGCCGAGTTCAGAAAAGGAAAAAATGGAGTCGACGACTTCCTGGGTGAATTTGGCGCGGGCATCGACCATTTCCTGGGCTGCCTGCTTGAGCACGCCGGCGGAGGGTGTCTGGGCGGCGAGCGAGGCAGCGATTAGGAGGGGCAGCAGGGATCGGAGCATCCCTACATTCTATTTGTTGCGGCGTCCGGGTTTGGGCGGGGCCTGGTGTTCGAGGATGACGCGGAGTTTGGTGTCGGCCAGTTCTGACTGGAGTACGCGCGTTAGCATGACGCCGGCTTCGGGGCTGAGCGGCGCGGCGGCGAGATAGGTGACCCGGACGAGAGTTTCTTCGGGATTGAAGCCGACTTCGTAGCCCAGAATAGAAGCGGTGTCGGCGGGCCAGACCTTCTTGAGCGGCGGTTCGAGGCGGGCGATGAGATCTGTGCGGATCGACGCAAGGTCACGCGGCTGGGGCGGCGGCGCGGGTGAGCGGACGCGCTCGGTGAGCGAGGCAAGCTCTTCCTGAGAGGCGACCTTGCGGACCTTGACGGAGACGTCCTTGCCCGTGAGGCGGGCGAGCAGCTTCTCGGCGTCTCTTACTTTGGCGTCGGGAACGGCTTCGGTGACGATGAGCCGGAGCGAGAGGCGGTCGGGGGTGAGGTCAAGCTGCTGGTTGAGGATCATGGCGGGAGTAGCCAGCATGTTAACGGCTTCGTTGGCGGCGTTGCGGGCGACAGTCTCGTCTCGGAGTTGGGAAAGCGACTGGCGCAAGGGGATGAATAGGGCAATCAGCGTGGCCGTGAGCATGAGGATGCGCCAGTGCAGCTTGCCGATGTCGCCGAAACCCTTGGCCAGCCGGGTGTTCATGAGGATCTGATAGAGACGGTCGGAGGCGGCGTGCTCGAGGATCGAGTAGTCGATCCGGTTGCGAAGCTCGGGAGCATCCATGCGGAGCAGGTAGAAGACCACGAAGGCGCTGGTCATGATGGCCGCCAGGTTGGTCAGAAAGAGCAGCGCGGCGCCCGTAATGATGGGCCAACCGAAGCCGCTGCCCACCCCGAAACCGACCGTACATAGCGGTGGCATCAGAGCCACGGCTATGGCAACGCCGGGGAGCGCGGTGACGCCGCCGCCACCGCCGCCACGGAAGACGACGATGGAGCCGGCAAGCCCCGAAAAGAGTGCTACACCCAAGTCGAGAAGGTTGGGATGAGTTCGAGCGAGGATTTCGTGGGTCGGCGCGTGAAAGGGAAGGAGCCAGACGAGGAATGCGGCGAAGAGAACCGCGCAGATCGAGCTGAGGACAATGTTCAGAAACGACTTGAGACCGAGATAAAGGTCGGCCGCGGCAAGCGCGAGTCCTCCGGCGAGAATCGGCCCCATGAGCGGGGAGATGAGCATGGCCCCGATGACCACGGCGGGACTGTCTAGGACCAGGCCGAAAGTGGCGATCCCCGCAGCCAGCAAAAGTTCGAGGATGTAGTTGAGACTGAAGATCTCGGCGGCGTCGAAAATCTGGAGATAAATGCGCGGTTTGGAATCCTGATCGACGGCGAGGAGGTGTTCGAGGCGGTTCCGCAACGACGGCCGGGAGTACTGCATGCCTTCCTGCATTGTAGGCCGGGCATTAAGCGTGGTACATAAAGCGGGTGAAGATCAGGTGGTTCATGGCCGCGGCGGCGATCTGCGCGGGTGCCGGGTTTACTGCCTGGTATTGGGAGCGGAAGCTCGAACTTCGACGTCCGCGGGCGCTGACGCCGCAGGCGGAGATCGACGAAGGCGCGATGCGGGTGGCAACGCCTGGCCTGTTTCTAGTGGTGGATTTAGGCGTTTTCGACGACGAACTCCTTGCCTACCTGATGACAGGTTATCTGCGAGGGATCGTGGAGAAGGAGGGGCGCCTGTGCTGGCTGACCTATGAGCGCGTGGAAACCGGAATCTCGTATGTGATTCGGTTGCAGCCCGAGCAGAACCTGCTGAGGGCGCTCCCGTATCTGGCGCGATTGGAAGCCGCCAGGCTCATTCCCTCAATCGACTACAAGTGGGTGCGGCAGGACGTGACGGCACGGTACCGGACCCAATCCGACACGTTCGACATGGCCTACGGGCTGCCGGTGAAGCGCCGGTTGGAGCGGTTGCCGCGGCCGGAGTTGGCGGCCTACATCCGGCGGTTCATTCAATTCAAAGCGGCGACCGATGGACGCGTGCGCCGGGGTGGCGAGTCCCTGCCGCCCCCACCGCGGGGCGAGCAGGCGCACCAAATGGCCGAGGACATCATCGCGGTGGCGGATTTCTATTCGTTGCCCCTGGACTTCTTCCTCGGGATCGGGGCGATGGAGAACAACTACATGAACGTCATGGGGGACTTGGGGAACACGGCGTGGAAGCGAAGGGCGGAGAAGGGCGACATCATCCTCAAACGCGGGAGGCGGGGTGTCCAGGTGCTGAATGAGTCGTCAGGGGTGTGGCAGGTGACACGGGAGACCCTACGCTATGCCCACCGGCTCTACCGGAAGGACAAGCGCGACTACTCTTTGCTACCCGAGCATTTGCGGCCACCGGAAGAGTTGAACCTGGACGAGGTGACGCCGGGTGTGTTGACGACGTACGCGGGGCTGTTCTTTCGCGACCTGCTCGACCGTTTCAATGGGGATGTCGCGACGGCGGTGGCGGCGTATAACGGCGGTCCGGGGAATCCGAACATGAAGTATGAAGAAGGGGTTCGGCTCGTGGCCGAGTACGCGCGGAGGGTGATGGAGCGTGCTGCGGGACTCCAGGGCAAACCGGCAGCGGGCATGCGGTTCCTCACCGCGCGGTAGAATGCGAGTCGGAATGAGACGCAGAGAGTTTCTGGCGATGGCGGCAGCCCCTGCATTCGCGGCCAAGGCGGGCTTATCGGTAGCGACCTTTGAAGTGGACATCACGCCACCGTTGAAGACGCCGCTGTGCATCGGGCTGGTGATTCCGGGCGAGCGCGTGGACGATCCGCTGCTCGCGCGGGGCGTGGTGCTCCGGCCCAGCGGGCAGGCGCCCATCGTTTTGTGCGCGCTGGACTGGCTGGGCGTGGGCAACGACAGCCATGACGCCTGGAAGGTGGCGCTCGCGAAAGCGGCG
>JAEUQD010000049.1 GCA_016789925.1 Bryobacterales bacterium
GGAAACAAACGCGCCACCACGCGAGATGCGATTAAGGACACGGTCATCGACCTGATGGACGAGGGCCGTGACAAGACTTCGGAGTTCTTCTTCTACTTCTCCGGCCACGGTCTCGGTTGGACCGCGCAAGCGCACGAGCGTCCTCTCGACGTCCTGGTGGCTTCGGACTTCCGGAATCTCGAAATCTCCGGCGACCGCTGTATTCCTCTGGCCGAGATACAGGACTTACTCGAACGGGCCGTCGGGGGCAGCGACCACTACTTCATCGTCGATGCCTGCCGCAACGTCATTCCCGGCGCGTCTACGCGTGTCACGGGATTGGCGCTGGCTCCTTCGCAGCACGCCGAACTCAGCGACACGACGCGCTACACACTGTACTCGACGTCCGCCGGTGAGGTGGCCGCGGTGCGTCCCGATTTCCCCAATGCCCTGTTGCGTGGTCTCAACGGCGAAGGTCGCGCCAAGGACATCGTCGAAGGCGATTTCTGGGTGAAGTTTGACCGCCTTTTCCAGTACGTCCGCAAGCAAATCCAGAAGCGACAACAGGTGGACCAGCAGCATCTTGGCGAGGGAGAAGGTCTCCTCTATCAACTGCCGCCGCCGGTCGAAACCGAGTGCGTCGTGCAGGTGGAAGATGGCGATGCCGCCGACCAGTTCACGCTCATCACGAAGTTGGATCAGCTTGCTACCTCCGACACCTTCCAGGGTCCGAAATTTACCAAGAAACTCCGCCCCAACAGTTCGGGCTACAAGTTCGAGGTGACCTTCAATGGCCAGCAAATCTGCCAGGTCTCGCCACCGCCGGGCAAAGCCCTCGACCTTTTTGAACCCGCCACGCTTGTCTTTAAGAAGGCCTATCAACCCGCTGGCGCTCTGGAACTGGGCCTGGAATCGGCCATCGTGCTCGAACCGGTCAAACCCCAGGTCTTGCTGACGAGCCTGGCCGATCCTGGCGCTCAGATCCGCCTGAAGAACCTCGACACGGGCGCCGTTCTCTCGGCAAGCCAGAAGTTTGAAGGCGAACTCGATCCCGGCCGATGGGAAGCCGAACTCTGGTTTCAGGACCGTTTTATCGCCAAACAGTCGATGGATCTGGAGATGGGCGACGAGAAGACGATGGACCTGGCGGAGCCCAAACCGAGCCGTGTCCTCGACAGTATTACGAGCCAGGTGGATGCTGCCGATGCCGGTAAAGTGGTGTTCCTGTCGGAAAGCCTCGGTCCACTGGCTGAGCGCGACCCCGGCCTGTGGCTTGCGCTCATCGGCGCATCGCGCATCCTGCAACCGCCCGATACCTTCTCAAAGATCCGCCACTTGCCGCTGGCGGACTTTGCGGTGGTGAAACCGAATGCGAGCGCCGCGTATGTTCTCGCGGGTTTGGAACGCTCGAACTCCATCAGCATCAATGGAGCGCCGCTCGAACCAGTGGGTGGTCTTGCGAGTGTTTTTCAAGCTTTCCTACCGCTCGACCCCGGCCAGCACCTCATGTCGGTAACCTTGCCGGATGGCATTCCCGTGCGCACCTACGCCACGTGCGCGCTCCCCAACCGCGTTACGTTCTTTGTGATCACCGAAGACGAGTCGGGCGCGATTCGCGTTCAGCAATACCTATTACCTCTGTTTCACCTGGTCCAGTTTCTGCCGACACCTGTGGCTGAACTCGCCCGTCCGTTCTTCCCTACACTCAAACTGGTAAGGCTACTGGCAACCGCCCAGCAGCGCTTCTCCCATCGGCAAACGATGAAGCCGGTGAGCGCGGAAGACCGCGAACAGTGGGACATGCTCCTTTATGGTAAGTGGCTCGATCCGCTGGTGGCCATCATGGCCGCCCTCGAGATGATTCGCCGCGACAAGGATGCCAGCCGCCAAATCCTGTCGATTGTGCTTTCCAACCTCCAGCAGTTCTTTCCGGAAATCCCGGATGTGGCCATTTTGGCCCGGTTGCTCGACACGCCCGGACCGCCGCTGAATGGCGTCCCCCTGTTGAAGGAGAACGCCCTGCGGATGCCCAACTACACGGAGCGCCTGCCGCTCCCGGCCACGGCGCTCGACCATGAGTCCATCTGGACTTGCTGGCGCGGCGCGCACTAATTCAGTTCGCCAGCGGCGGACCGCCCGGAACCAGAATTCTCCGGCTGACGTTGCGATAGGCGTGGCGCCGGGCGGTGAACTTGGCGGTCAGGTATTCGCCCATGTGAATGTTGCCCGCCATTGAATCGCCGTTCAGCGTCCCGGAGAAGATGAACGTGATCGAGTCGCCCGGAACGTTCTCCGTGCTGCGCAGCTTAACCTCGTTGCCTTCGATCGTGCCGAAGATGTCGCGCGTGGAGAAGTCACCCTTGTGCGAGCCTTGCAGGTTATTGCCGTTTTGCTCGAGCACCAGCACGTGCTGGCTCTTACTGCTGAAGAACTCGAGGTCGACATCCCAACGTCCGCTCATGTTGGACACCGGCGCAGCCATCGGGGGCTTCGGACTCCGCTTCTGCGACAAGATGCCGTACAGCCTGTCGGCGACCACTTTGTCGTCGCCCGGCTGCATCATCCAGGCCGTGATGTCGATGGAGGTGGTGGGCGATTCGGATTCCGCCGGTCCGCCGCGCAGGCGTCCCGCACCGAGTGCGATTCTCGGCTTGTTGCGTGCTGCTTCTTCGGCCACTTCTTCGCCGGTGATATGCAGTTTGGCCGGGTCCCACGAAACGATCAGTGAAGGGCTCTTGTTAGAGAGACCGTTGGGTTCGCGCACGTTCGCCGTCACTCCGGAGACTTGCGTGACGCGCTTGGAGATCGTGTCGAGATAGCCCAGCCACTTGTTCCAAAGGCCCTGGTGGTCGCGCTTCACCCACGCCTCAACCGCCGCGAGCATGCCCATCGTTTCTTCGCGGCCGACCTTGTTGTCGCGGCCCGGCCCATGGTGCGGGGAACTCGCCTGCCACGCCGACATCAGGATGTCCTTGCGGCCCAGCAACAGCCCGGCGCACTGTGGCCCGCAAATCGCCTTGCCGCCGCTGTAGGCCACTACCGTTGCGCCCTTCGCCAGGTGGACGTTGGGAATGGTGAGCACCTCGGCGGCCGCATCCACCAGGATCGGGATGTCGAGCGGCTTCGCCATGCGAGCGACGTTCTCGAGCGACATCGGTCCTGAGAGCGTTGCGCCGCCCGCCTGCAAGTAGATCATCGCGGTGCGTTTGCTCAGAGCCTTTTCCAACTCTTCCGCCGTATCCACGTTGATCATCTTCACGCCGATGTTGCGGATGGCATGGTCGTAGGCGCTGCGCGACGAGCGCGGCACCACCACTTCCGTCTTTTCCATGCCGCGCAGATCGGGAATTCGCAGGAGTTTTTCGGGATTACCACCGGCGACGCAGGCCGCGGTGACATGCTTCAACCCGGCCGCGCAGCCAGCCGATACCATGCCCCATTCGGCGCCCGTCAGTTCCGCCAGCCGCTGCCCCACGGCGCCGGCCAGTTCGTCCAACTGGACATAATGCTGTGCGGCGGCGTCCATGGCCGCCCGGACCTCAGGCAGTTCAATCGACGCGCCGATGATCGTGAACGTACCGCGGCAATTGATCACGGGTTCGACACCGATCGACTGGTAAATCTCCGGCCCGGTCTTCAGCGGACCGCGCGCCATGGCCGCCGACCCACCCATCAGGACAGGCAGCGCAAGGACATTCCCGAGGTGAAACAGATCGCGCCGCGTGGCGCCGTTCGACGCGGTCTCGACCTTCTCTTCCACCTGCTTCTGAGGTTCTGGCAGTTTCTCGGACATCTCGAATCCTCCCGTGTTGGTCGGGCTTGGCCCGCCAGCAATGATATCAAGATTCCGAAGGCGAGTACGAGCAGAGGTGTCGCTGGGTGCATGGTGGCGGGGTCGCGGTCAACCTGCCTGTTGGAGCTGTTTTCGCCTTTTCGACGCTACCGTTGGGTGAATTCGTCGCGCTGTTCGCGGATCCGTTTCACCAATTCGGGGTTCTTGAGAACCTCGGCGAGGACGGAAGCGTCGAAATCCTCTTCTTTGGGCTGGGATTGCTCCGATTTCGCATTTCGTTTCGCATCCCGTTGAGCCCGTTGGATTATCTGGACATCGTGGAGCGCTCCGAGGGGGGACTGCAGGTCGTTGAAGTGGATGTCGGAGCTCATTTGGAGGCGCTGGAGGCGCTCGAGTTCGCGCAGATTGGCGCGATAGCTGCCTTCGAAGCGGGCGTAGTAGCGCTGGTAGAGCGCGGCCTGCTTTTCGGTGTCGGGATTGCTGAGAGGGTCCTCGCCGAGGGACTGGTCGAGCAGGGCGTTCTCGAGTTTGAGGACGCGCTGCATGTTCCAGGCGGAGATCAGGATGCGGCTGTAGGTGAGTTCCTGGAGGAAACCCGTGGGAGCGAGCGAAAAGCGGAGATGAGCCTCGAGGGCCTCGAACTCGGGGCGGTCGGTTTCGGTGACGACCGGGTGCATGCTGGTGAGCCCGTGACGGGTGGCATTGCGCGACGACGCGGCTTTGCCTGCTTCGGTGCGAGGACCAGTCTTTTGAGACATTGCATTTCTCCTAAGGTAGAAATAAAAAAGGACCGGGTTGTGCTCGACCGCGGCGGGTCGAGACAATCCGATCCTTCTATCTTGAATATAGCACGGGGTGTCACGAGGGGGAGTAGGGGAAGAGCGGGGGCAGGGGTGGAATTCGTTTCGCAAGGTATTGAAAAGACGGGGAAATTGACATTACATAACATTAACTATTTGGCTTGTGAACGCAATAGTTCGAATATTTGAATCCATTATCTGAGAGGGGAAGGTACTGGGATTCCCCCGGCCAGCCGGAAGCCCAGGTTTCGATTTTGCTCGTCCGGTCGGTAGACGAGGCGATACGACGAACGCGCGAACCTCCGACCACTGACGAAAGAGCCGCCCCGCCACACATAGGTCCCGCTGCTCTTGGACCACTGAGACGACGTCCACTCGAACACGTTCCCAACCAAGTCGCAGATGCCCTCCGCGCTTGCGCCGGCTGGATACAGCCCCACCGGCGTCGGGTGTCCGATCTTGCTCTCCTCATAGTTGGCACGCGATGGATCGATGTCGTCGTTCCCCCACGAGTACTTCGTACCCTGCGGACCCCGCGCCGCGCGTTCCCATTCCTCCTCGGTCGGTAGCCTTCCGCCCGCCCACTCGCAGTAGGCGCAAGCCTGATGCCACATCACGTTCACCACCGGCCAGTTCGGATGCTCCTGCTGCTCCTCCCATCCCTTCGGTTCGCGGTTCGGCGCGGTCCCTTCCTCCACAAACGTCAGATACTGCGCCACCGTTACCGGGTACTTCCCGATCCGGAACGGCGCCATGTTCACTTCGCGGAGCGGCTCGGATTCAGACGCCTCCCTGTCGTAGTTCCGGCAATTCGGGTCCTTACTCTGGGCCCCGATCCAATAGTTCCTCGACTCCGGGATCGTCACCCACTCCTGTTTCGCCAGCCGTGGATCGCCCGCCTGCCCCAGGGCTTCCGCCGCCGCCAGTCTGTCCTTAAACGGCACGCGCTTCGACTTCTCCGCGTCGAAGATATCCATTACCAGCCGGAGCGATTCCTCGTAGCGCTGGTCCGATACCGTGTATCCCACCAAATCCGGCAGCAGCGCTCCGATCAACCCCACGCATTGCGCGCGATCCGCCAGGCTGGGCTGCTGGCCCATCCGGTCCAACACCTTCCGCAGCAGTGCGTCCACCTTCCGCGGACCCAGGTTGTGCAATAGACCGCCG
>JAEUQD010000053.1 GCA_016789925.1 Bryobacterales bacterium
GATGGACCGCAGTTCGAATACTTCGAACCCGCCGGCTGGTCCCCGGACGGCAAATCCGTCTTGTCGACCATCTGGGGCCAGGACAAGACAGCGCAGATCGGCTGGATATCCGCGGAAACCGGCGCCATCCGCACGCTGAGATCCCGGGAATGGAGGGATCCCTGGGCCAGTCTTTCGCCGGACGGACAGTATGTCGCCTACGCGGCATTCTCGAACAATGAGTCGACGAACCGGCAACTCTACCTTCTTGCCGCCGATGGCAGTAGCGAGGTGGTGTTGGACGACGGGCCGGGAACAAAGGAAAGCCCGGTCTGGACCCCTGATGGTAGCCACATCGTTTACGTCAGTGACCAGGACGGCAGCAACGGATTCTGGGCCGTTCGCGTGAAGAACGGCAAGCCGGCGGGCGCGCCGCAACTGGTGCACAGGTCCACCGGTAATGCGCTCCTGAGGGGCTTCACACGGGCGGGGACTCTGTTCTACTTCCAACGGAATGTATCGGCAAATGAGTTCTGGATCGCCAAAGTCGACCCGGCTGGGGGTATCGTACAGGCGGACAGGGCGCGCATTCGGACGGGAATGATTGCCTCGCCCTTTTGGTCTCCGGACGGCAGGTTGGTGGCATTCCACGCCCGGCGCCGTGCCACGACCTTCGGGGCGAGGCCCGGTTCCCACGACGTGGTTGTGCGTGATCTGGAGACTGGCGTGGAGAAAACATACCCGTTGAACCAGCGCAACGCCGGTCTTGTCAATTGGTCGCCGGACGGCGCTTCGCTCTATCAGTTGGTCTCTGATCGCCAGCGAAAGGGACGGCTGCTCCGGCTCGATCTGAACACTGGAAAGTGGACCGAAGTGTTGGCACTGGGCGTTCAGCGGCAGTACGAATCGCGCCTGTCGCCGGACCGGCGAACTTTATTCAACGTCGAGGTTCCGGAAAACACGAAGCGCCCAGTGATCGCGGCCTACGACGTCGCATCCGGGCAGCGCCGCGTGGTGCACCGGTTCCAGGAGGGGATCTCGTCCGTCATGGTTGTCGCCGTGAGCCCCGACGGTGGGAATCTCGCGGTTAGGCTGACAATGGGTCCAGCCAGGTGGGCGATCGCAGTTGTCGGCGCAGACGGCGCCGGATTCCAGCAAATCTGGGAGTCGACGACCCAGCCGGGCTGGGGCTGGATCCAGTGGTCCCCGGATGGACAGTGGATTTATTTTGTCCAGCAAAAGGAAGAACAGAAGTCCCGATTGATGCGGGTTCCTGCGCAGGGCGGGGAGCCTCAGGAAACGGGCTTGACCCTCGGGCGGATCGGCATTTTCCAATTCAGCCGCGACTCGTCCCGGATTCTCTACGCGGGGAGCGATTCGCGCGACGGAAGTCCAGAATACTGGGCGCTCGACAATCTCACTTCAATCCTCAACCGTTCGAAATGAGACGGCATTCCGCTCGAAGCTCAAGAACGGGAGTCTTCCGCCTGGCTCGTCCTGCACGTATAGCGCAGCCATTCTGAGCAGCCTCCTGCTCCTGGCTGTCACTCCAATTACTTACGCACAATCGCATTCGGCGCTTCCGGATTCCGCGGTTGCGCGCCACATCCAACGAGTCAACTTCGCAGCCAGCGGTGTGGCTGGCCCCGGGGGAGCAATGTCTATGACGACGAAGATTCTTTGTCTCTCAATGTTGTATATCTTGTCCTGTGGTCCAGGTCTATCTCAGAGTTCCGTCGAACTCTATCGGGCGGGGATTTCGGAGTTAGACCAGGGACAGTATCTTGAAGCGGAACGGAAGTTCCGGGAAGCACTAGCCGCGGTAGATCCTGGAGACGAGTCCGGACCGCTGACGATGCTCGGGTTGGCGCAGGCGCTAATCCCACAGGAGAAGTTCGCGGAGGCCGAACGCATAGTGAGGACCGCAGTGAAACGTCTGGACACGGCATCGGTCGCCCACCAGAAGGCGGCGGCCGGCGCGATGCAGTCGTTGGCCGTGGTCTACTGCGCGGCGCGACGGCTGAAGGAGGCTGAGATCATGGCTCGCCGGGCGCTGTCGATCTTCCCGCCGGGCGACGGAGACCCGGATCGCGCCGCGGTCTTAGCGGTCCTCGGACAGATCCTGGCTCAACAGGGGAGGCGAAAGGCCGCCATCGTTCAGCTCACGCAAGCACTCCCGAGTTTCCGCCACGATTCCCCCGAGCAGACGGCTGTTCTGTGCATGCTTGGCTCAGTCCATTTCGAGGAGAAACAGTGGGATGACGCCGCCCGGTACTACGGCCGCGCGATGGAACTCCCGCTGCCGCGGCATCCCGTGACCGCAATCTGCAAAACCGGTATGGCGTCGCTGGAGTTGAAGCGTGGGACGCCGGCCAAAGCTTTGGAACTGAGCGCGGAGGCAGTGGCGCTGGCGAGTCAGGTTCTACCTCCCACCCATCGCTCATTCGCCGCCGTCCTCAGTACTCATGCGCGAGTGCTGCGGGCGCTTGGCAGGAAAGACGAAGCACGAACGCTGGAAGCCAGGGCGCGGGAAATCGTGCACGCTTACTCTCCGGATCCCAAGCTTGCCAACCAGGTTCACGTTTCCGCTCTTTGCGGGAAGTGATCGAGGGATTTGAGTGACAAAGTTTTACTTGGGCGTGACAAATCGAAGCCGCATCCGCGGCACAATTGAGGACCAAGGGGGCATTCTCATGCGAAAGATGCTGATTTGCACGGCGATTTGGACGGTGGCCCTGCTGGGGGCGGAGCGGGCGCCCGACCAGGAGTTGCAAAGGGCGATCGACCTGATGGAAACCAAGGGCGACCTGCCCAGCGCGACGCGGCTGTTTGAGGAGGTGGCCCGCGGCCGCGACCGTGCCGTGGCGGCGCGCGCGCTACTGTATCTTGGCCAGTGCCACGAGCGGCAGGGCGCGGAGAAGGCGCGGGCGACGTACCAGCGGATCGAGCGCGATTTCGGCGAGCAGCGGGAGATGGTCGCCGAGGCGCGGCGCCGGGTGGTGGCGTTGGGGGGCGAGCGTTCGGCTGCAGGTTCGTTGTCGGCGCGACAGGTCTGGAGTGGCGCGAACGTCGATTCTGAAGCGTCCATCACGCCCGATGGGAAAACGATGGCGTTCATCGACTGGTCTACCGGCGACATCGC
>JAEUQD010000065.1 GCA_016789925.1 Bryobacterales bacterium
GGGTTCGAGTACCGGCGGACGGGGATGAACCGGCTGGCGGCGAATTATCCGGGTGGACGCATCGGATTCAGCGCGCTGGAGTCGGGGCATGCGTTTGCCTCGCTGCTGCTGGGTTACGCGAACTACGCGGAGACTCCGGAAGGACTTCCGCTGACGCAGCCACGGTCGAACATGTTCAGCCTGTATGTACTGGACGATTGGAAGATCACGCCGAAGCTGACGGCGAATATTGGTTTGCGCTTCGACCATTTCGGCGAGCCGTACGATGCCGGCGGGTACTGGCGGTCGTTCGATTTCGACCGGACGTTCCGTACGTCGGGAGGACAGACTATCCCGACGTTGTATCCGGCGTCGCTGGGCGATTCGGCGGCGGTTCCGCTCTGGAGCCACAACGAGAAACTGATCATGCCGCGGGTTGGGTTGGCATGGCGGCCGGCGAACAAGTGGGTGTTGCGCGCCGGTTCGGGCTGGTATTCGAGCACGCCTCACTTCAATAACTTCACAATTCTGAACCTGATGCCGCCTTACTCCGGCAGCCGGCAGTTTAACTCAGTGACGGATGCGGCCCAGACAGTTCCGGTGAGCGCCGCGGGCCAGCAGTTCAATGTGACGACACGACGGTTCCGGCCGGGCACGCAGCCGCTGCAACTGGGGCCGGGGCTGTTTGCGGGCGAGGCGAGGATTAACCCGGAGAACCTGTGGTATGTCGAGAAGAACCGGAAAAATCATAATCACTGGACATGGAGCTTCGACATGCAGCGCGAGTTACCGCTGGGCACCGCATTGACGGTTGGATATGTCGGGAGTAAGTCGTCAAGCTTAACAGGTATTATCCAGAACTGGAACACGGCGCCGCCGTCGCCGGATACGAACTTCCAGGCACGGCGTCCGGTGCAGTACTTCCACGATCCGTTGCGGCCGCAAGTGGAAGTCCGGACGGTGGCGCATCTGCAGGCGATCGTGAACGGGATGAACAGTTTCTACCACGGGGCGACGGTGTCGTTGGATAAGCGCTACTCGAAAGGGCTGGCCTACGGCGTGTATTACGTATTCAGCAAGGCGAATGGCGAAAGCAGCGGGAGCCAGGATGGCGTTCCGGTGCAGAATCCTCGGAATTACCGCGAAGGCCGGGGTCCGTTGGGATTCGACCGGCGCCATGTGATCGTGGGCAACTTTGTGTACGAACTGCCTTGGCTCAAGGCGGCTCGCGGAGTGAGTGGTTTGGTGTTAGGCGGCTGGCAGGTGAACGGGATGATCGCGTTCCGTTCGGGCTTCCCCTACACGATGACGCAGGGCGACGATTTGAACACGGGTGGCTTTACGAGTGTTCGACCCGACCGCATCGGGGACGGACATCTGGATAACCCGTCACGCAAACTGTGGTTCGACCCGTCGGCCTTCCGGCGGGTGACCTGCAACATTCCAAACCGTCAGGAACTCTGCCACTACGGGAACTCCGGTGTGGGGATTCTGAATGGGCCGATGCAGAAGAACACCGATTTGTCGTTGTTCAAGAACTTCAGCATTGCTAAACTCGAACCTCTGAATCTGCAACTGCGGCTGGAAGCGTTCAACGCGCTGAATACGCCGTTTTTCGGCAACCCGGCGAGTGTCGGTTTCGCAAGTGTGAACTCGACAGTGCCGGATGCACCGCGCATGGGCGAGATCCGGTCGCTGGAAGCGCCGATGCGCACGATTCAGCTTGGGATTAAGCTGACCTGGTAGGACAATGACAAACAATTTGGTTGGAATGAACCGCCGCGGGCTGATGAAGACGCTGGCGGCGGGGATGGGGAGCGCATTGCAGGGCTTCGGGCAAGGGGCCCCGCAGAGCAGGCTGGTGCCCTGGATGTACATGATCTATCCGCTGGAGTCGTGGCTGACGGATTATGCGCGAATTCTGGATGCGTGGGCGCATGGCGGCGTGCGGGGGATCGTGATTGGTCCGCTGCGGTTTTGGGACGGGACGCCGAGCTTCGACTTCACGTATCGGCGTGCGGGGGCGGTGATTCAGACGTTTGAGCCCGACCCGGCGGTGTACCGGCGGTTTGACGTGGATCCGCCGCAAGGCGTGCGGCGCGACCCGGCGAAAGAGAAGCAGTTACAAGGGCTGCTGGATAACATCGCCAAGCGCGGCTGGGAGATCATGATGTTCGGCCCGGGCCATTATGGGCGGGCGCGGGCAGGGAGTCCGGATCCAACCGGGGCGCGGGCGCTGGCGGCGGGCGTGGAAGATACACTGCGGGCGTTTCCGCAGGCGGCGGGCGTGATTATCGACGGGGCGGGCGAACATCATTACGAACTGGCGTTTCATCACGGCGGCGAGTTACTGGAGATCCGCGACCATCAGCGGGCAGCGTATCAGCGGCTGGGGTTCGATGTGCCGCGGATCGAGCGGGGCATCGAGCACTTGCGCCGGCGGCTACATAGTCTGACGCCGTCGCTGGTGCGGTTCCATACGCCGGGCGGGATGCTGGGCGGGCTGTCGCTGTTCGACGTGAATGAAGACGTGCTGTACTGGCTGCGCATCCGGCAAGAGACGACGCTGAGCAACCTGCGGGCGATTCGGGAGCAGTGGGCCAAATTGTCGAGGAAAGCAAAGCTGGGAACGATTCCGCGGTCGGCGGCATGGTCCGTGCTGACCAGCCAGGATTATCAGAAGACGCACTCGTTTTTCGACTATATCTATCCGAAGCATTACTACTGGCACCGGGGATTCGATGGGATGTACGGGACGGTGGCGCGGTGGGTGGAGACGCTGCACAAGTGGAATCCGAGCCTGACGGAAGAAGATTGCTTTGGGGTGGTGAAGGTGCTGTTCGGCCTGGAATTGCCCGGCGTGCGGACGCTGTCGGACATGGAGATGGGCTTTCCGGACGAGTTCTTCGACAAGGTGGTGTTCAGCGAAACCAAGCGGGCGCTGGAGGCGACGGGTGATCCCGAGAAGGTGATCGCGTGGGTGTCGACGGGTCGGAATCCGCATGCGGGCGATCCAATGCCGGCGCGGGATCTGTATCGCATTCTGACGGCATCGCACCGGGCGGGGTTGAAGAAGTTCATCTTCCATCCGGACGTCAATCTCGGGGCGGCGGAGTGGAAGGTGATTTCGAAGCTATGCGGTAAAGAGTGGGTGGAAGATCCAGATGGGTACTGGCCGGCGGATACGCCGAAGCCGGGGACCTGGAACGGGGGGCGAACGCCGCCGAGGCGGTAGGGTTTGGGAGCACTGGTGGTTCAGCGGGAAGTGGGGAGTTGGCGCTTCGAGTAGGAGCATGTCGCCACGTGTTTCAACGGGGGGGGAAGTGGCAGGGATATCGGGCCGGTGCATTAAGTAGTACCTCGGGCACTGGCTCGCGGGCTGCGTCCGGTGTCCAATGTCGTATGGCTCGCCAGCTGCAGATAAGCAGTAGACCTTACGCGGCTAAACAGGAGTCTCGTCGCATCTTGACCATGTTCCGGATTGCCTTCCGCTAGCAATCGGTCGTGGTACTTTGGCGCTTTGGCGTTATACGGACAGGTGACGGGAAGGGGCTTCACCGAAACCCATCTTCCCCGCCGGAACACACACTCGTTCTTTTCAAAGGTGAACCCACGACTGCAACTGGTCGACTGCCGCAGCGAACGGCTCCCCTGGACGGGTTCCAGCGGCAAGGTCCGTCAGTCCTTCCCAGATACACGCCAGACATGCTGCGAGGTCCGGGTCACCGGCTCTCCTGGCTAGGATGCACCACGATTGGACGGACGTGCTGGCCGTCCTCCAGCCTTCGGTAGCGCCAATTGCCTGGCCTACCGCCGCCGCGGCGACTTGCCTTAACGCGTCTCGTGAGACGGCGGGAGCCTGGTTCCGCCGGATCCTCGTCATGGCTTCACAGAACAGCATGGTCTTTCTCGCGGGATCCTGCTCAACGGACCAGCGCCGCAGCGGGTCCATTTCCGCTTCCCAGAACTCCCCGCGATCTCCGATCGTAACAGCGAGGTTCGCGCGGGTTACGTCCTGTGGAAGGTACGGGAGGAGCATTGCGAGTAACGCCAATCGTGGCTCCTGGGATGACCGGAGTTCAGCGCGCAACAGGCCTTCGCTGACTTGCAGCGTCTCTGTCTCCATACCTGCAAGCGAGAGCGCAATCCGCAGGCGTTCCTCGATCGTGAAGTCGAGGAGTTCGAGTGGATCCACTATTACTCCAACCCGGAATGCCGCGATTGTTAGACCAAGGTTGATGGCGAGCACTGATTCGAGTCCCCCAATGACCCGGTCGAACAACTCACCCCAAGTCAATGCGTCGTACTCACGAGCTGACGAGGTGAACAGCACTCCGTCCTCTCTAACCTCAAACTCTGCATGGGCGTCTGCGTGCCGGAGGGCCTTATCCAATCCGAACAGCAGGTCACTGAGGCCGCCCTGGCGCAGTTGATCGAGTAGAGCGCCCACATCTTTCTGAAGAAGTCGAGCGAACGGTTTGCCTGTTTGGACGGCCAGCAAAGTACTTGCCAGCGGCTTCGCGCATCGCTCCGTGAGTACGTGCCCGAGACGAATCGTCGCGCGGGCTGCGCTCAGCGGTCTCTTGAAGTCGGGAAGCAGCCGCCGGGTCTCAGTGCCGATTTCGACCAGCTCCTGGTTCATCTTCTTGTACGCGCACAGCCAATCAGGCGACTGGACAAGAGCCCGCAGCCGATCTGCATGAGCGCTGAGTACCTGATACGTCTGCCGCGCAATGTCAACAACTCGGGATTCATTGCAGATTGATTCCACCTGAATTAACTGGAGCCGGACGCTCGCGATCGTAACAGCATCCCTGGCGGCATCTGCTTCGCCGGTGATCTGAGCGCAGGCGTTGAGGACCTTGCGCTCGATATCCGCCTCACTGGTTACGTCCCCCGATGCAGCCAGCGCAATTCCAATCAAAGGGCCGAGACGCGGATCCTCGACCGCGGCGAGTCCGACCCGATTCCAGCGATCTGCACGATCGCAGTAAGCTCTTGCAGCCGCGGCAGCGGCGTTTATCTCTGCCTGGGCGCGCTCACCCAAGGTGGCGGCGTGTTCGGGTGAATCGTCGCAGAGCGCTTCGAGATAGAGCCTCGCCAATCGAAAGAATTGCTGGATTGTCGCGTCGATGAACTGCCAACACGAAAGATACGGTCGATAGCGCGGCGTGGCTGAGGCGGTGTCGCGCATTCGAACGAGAGCGCGAACAGCCCTTCGCAACTCCTCCGGCGACTCACCACCGTCGGCGATGTGCCTACAGCTCTCAAGAAGCGAGCCGGGCCATGACCGCAGATCATCGATCCAGGACTCAGCGTCCT
>JAEUQD010000087.1 GCA_016789925.1 Bryobacterales bacterium
GCGTTGGGAATGTCGTTGAGACGAATTCGCGTTTCCCGTCACGATTAGCCGGTGGATATCATGAGGGGAACGGACCGCCCCGGCACTAGGGTGGTTTCGGGTTCTGCCATGGATGGCGTTTCGGTTGTCGTGTGCTGTCACAATTCGGCTAGCCGTTTGCCCACCGCGCTCCGGCATCTCTCGGAACAGCGCGGAACCGCGGGCGTGCCCTGGGAAGTCGTCGTTGTCGACAATGCGAGCCAGGATGCGACGGCGCAGGTAGCGCGCGACTGCTGGAATGGCCACCGGCCTGCTCCTCTGCGGGTCGTTCATGAACCCAACCCGGGTTTGGCTCACGCCCGTTTGCGCGGAATCGCCGAGTCGCGCTTCGAATACATCACCTTTGTCGACGACGACAACTGGGTGTCGTCCACCTGGGTGGCCGAAGTCGCCCGCGTGTTCACCACCTACCCTGACGCCGGCCTGTGCAATGGCGTCAGTGAGGCCGTTTGCGACCAGCCGCTCCCCCCCTGGTTTCGACGCTTTCAAATCTCCTATGCGGTTTCACCACCGGACTGGCCCTCGGAGGACGTCACCAGCTCCCGTGGATGGCTCTGGGGTGCGGGCCTGTCCCTGCGGCGCTCGGCCTGGAATCAACTCGCCGATGCCGGTTGGCGCTGGCAATTAACCGGACGTCTGGGTTCCGCCCTCAGCTCCGGCGAAGACTCCGAACTCTGCCTCGCTCTGACGGCCGCTGGTTGGCGGCTGCGGTACGATCGCGCTCTCCGGCTGCAGCATCACATCGACGCCTACCGCCTCGACTGGACCTATCTCCGCCGCCTCGAACGGAGTTCCGGCGAGGCCAGCGTGATTCACGACCTCTACGGTGAACGGCCCTCCGCCGCTTGGTGGCCACCCGCCTTGAGTGCGTGCAAGACGGCACTCGGCGCATCGCTCGCCGGTCTGGCGTTGCTTGGCCCGCCCGGCAGTTGGCGCGTCCTATCGATGGACCGTCACCTCGGCCGCCTGGCCGCCCTCCGGCGTCTGCGTAATCAATACCCCCGCCTCGCCGCCGAAATCGCCGAAACGTGCCGCCGCCTGAAGGCGCAGGGCCACCCATCCCTGGCGCGTTGAACCCCTGGGGCGGCAGTTAGCCGCCCAGGGCTACTTGCCCCTGTCGATCTGGACCAGGTCAGGTTTGGGTTCGGTCTTGGGTTTTGGCGGGGTGAGAAGGCGGCGGGGGAGTTTGGCAAAGTAGACGAGCCGTTCCACCAGGGGGAGGAGCTTGCGCACAGTGGCTCCGTGGAGGATCAGGCTGCCGGCTACCAGTACCGGGTGGGGGATGGTGGTGCAGCAGCGGGCGCAGACGTCGATTTCGCCGGCGCGGCCTGACTTGTGGGCTTGACGCATGCGGCGCATCTCCGGGGAATTCCAGATTGCCGGTAGCGTCTGCCGGCCGATGTTGCCGACGGGTTGGCCTTCGAGCATGTAGCTCTGGCAACAGGCGTAGGCGTCGCCGTTCCACTTGACGTACATGGGTCCGCGCCAGAGGTAGTGGCAGGGGTGCTTCCAGTCCTCGCCGGCGTGTCCGGCGTCGGGGCGCATGAGGTTGGTCTCGTCTTCTTTGATGCGGACCTGATCCACGCCGGGAACGTTCTCCCAGAATTGGCGGAAGGCGTCGACTTCACCGGCATTGCCGTCCATGCGGACCATCTGGACGACGATTTCCGGGCCCTTGCCGCGCCCTTTCTTCATGCGGGCCAGGCGTAGGAAGTTCTCGCGTACCTTCTCGAACTTGGCGCCCTTGCGGTAGTACTCGAAGGATTCTTTGGTCGCGCCGTCGAAGCTGAGAGTGATGTGAGCCAGCGTCGAGTCGAGGATGCGCGCGCAGGTGGCATCGTCCAGAAACGTGCCGTTGGTCGATAGCAACGTGTGAACGTTATGGCGTTCGCAATACTCGATCCGGTCGAAGATCTTCTTGTCGAGAAAGGGTTCACCCAGCCCGATCAGCATCATGTGTTCGGCCGAAGCGCCCGACTCGCTCACCAGGCGCTCGAAGATCTCGTCGGTCATGTCTTCTTTGGGTTGCTTGAGGGTCTCGCGCGGGCACATCGGACAGTAGAGGTTGCACTTGGCCGTCGTTTCGACGATAAACTCGACCGGCAGCGCGGAGAGCGTGTCTTGCCGCCGCAAGTATCCCCAGAGAAGCTTTGCCCGGTTCCACGCCCTCATTGCTTTCATTCTAACGAGGCCAGTCGAGCGTACCGGTCAGCTCGCTGACGCTGGTTAATGACTGGCCGGCGGCGAAAGCATCGAGTTCGCGGGCGATGCGGCTGACGGCGGCAGGGTCCCAAAACGTGGCGGTACCCACTTCGACCGCGCTGGCGCCGGCGATGAGGAACTCGGCGGCATCGAGTCCCGTGGAGATCCCGCCCAAGCCGATGACCGGGATGCGCACCGCTTTGGCCGCTTCGTAGACCATCCGGAGGGCAATGGGCTTGATGGCGGGTCCGGAGACCCCGCCGAATCCCGCTCCAATGCGGGGACGTCTTGTGCGGGGATCGATGGCGAGGCCGATGAAAGTGTTGACCAGCGAGATCGCATCGGCGCCGGCCCGCTCAGCGGCACGGGCAATCGGCTCGATCCTGGCGACATTGGGCGAGAGTTTGACGATCAGAGGACGACGCGTGCAGGCACGGACGGCTTCTACAAGCTGTCCGAGCAACGCTTCGTCGGCCGAGAAAAAGATGCCGCCGTGCTTGGTGTTGGGGCAGGAGACATTGAGTTCGTATCCGGCGACTCCCTCCTCACCGTCGAGTGCGCTCACCACTTCCACATAATCTTCGATGGCGTAACCGAAGACGTTGGCGAACACAGGAGTTCGCAGACGGCGCAGCCCGGGGAGTTTCTCCGCGATGAACGCACGAACCCCGATATTCTGCAATCCGATCGAGTTCATCATGCCGCCTTCGGTCTCCCAAAGGCGCGGTGGCGGATTGCCGGGCATCGGTTCCCGGGAGAGTCCTTTCACGACAAGGCCGCCCACCCAATCCCAGTCCACGAGGCCATCCATCTCGACCCCATAGGCAAAGGTGCCGGAGGCGGCCAGAACCGGTGTGCGCAGCGTAATTCCGCAGAGGGACGTAGCCAGACGGCTGGAAGCCATAGCGGCTTAACGGCCCGCCGGGGAGTTGGGCCGGAAACTGGGACTACACACAGGCGCTCCCCAGGGCGCAAAGGAAAGAACGAGGTCCGGACGGTTCACCCACAGAAAAACTTCGTCTTTGGAACCCTCCCAGCGCAATACCTGGATCACGCCACCCGAGCAGGATTTGGTCTGCACGACCTTCATCCTGGCTATGTTGGAGTGGACGGAATTCGGGCCCCAATCCTCGAGAAACCGGTCGTAGTTGTAGTCGCGGCACGGAGTGGCCTCCGTGCATCCCCACAGAGCATAGGCTTCCTTGAACTGCTTGTTGGACAGAAGTTGGAAGAACTGCTTTGCCTGACGCTCTTCCCGGTAGTTACGGAAGAAGTAGTAGAGAAGTCCTGCAACGATCAACACCAAGACCAGCCCGATTGCCAGGCGTTTCCAGAGGCGCTCGCGTTTCTCTTCGCCCGCGCCGTAACCTTCCAGGTAGCTGTTCATCGCGCTTCCTGGTTCGATTCTAACCTTGATTTAGTTCGCCGGGTGGGCTTTGTCGTAGGCGACCGTGGCGTCTTTCGTTACATCCAAAGTTGGTTTGAAGTAGACGGCCTGCGAGACGTCGAGAACGATGTCGAGACCCTTCTCTTCGGCGAGCTTCTGGACAATGGCCTGCATGCGCTGGCCGGACTTGGCGAGAATGTCGTTGCGCTCGCGATCGACGTCGGCCTGGAGGTCCTCACCCAAGCGCTGCAATTCGCGCTGTTTGCGCTGGCCCTGGATCTGGTAGTCTTGTTCGGCCTGCGGAGTGAGCTTGCCGGCGTTGGCTTGAAGCTGCTGCTGGATGCCTTGGATCTCTTTTTGAGCTTTCTCCATGGCGTCCTGGCGAGGCTTGAACTTGGCTTCCAATTGCGCCTGCGCCTTCTTCAGCTCCGCAGTGTCCAGCAAAGCCTTTTGCGTGTTGATGATGCCTACCTTTACTTGTGCCATTGCGGTAGACGCAAGGGACACCAGCAAAAACGCAAAAACAGTACTGCCGCCAAAAAAACGACGCATAGGTATTTGAACGCTCTCCTTCAGAATAGAGATCAACCTTCTCCAGAGACGGGATCTCCACTTGCTATGCTACACCATTCATGAGACTGTCCGCTGTTCTCCTCGCGCCGTGGCTGTTGGGCGCGGCGATCGAATCCGAGAAGCTCTTTGGCCCGGAAACGCCGACCGGACCCTACAAGCACCCCGCCTGCCTGGAGGAACTGGACAACGGCGACCTATACCTTGTCTGGTACGGCGGCGGTGGAGAGTATGCCGAATCCACGGCGGTTTTCGCTTCGCGCCGGCCGGTGGGCACGAAGAAGTGGACTTCGCCGCGGAAGATCGCAGCCGATCCGTTCCGCTCCCTCGGCAATGCCGTCATCTGGCAGGCGCCCGACAAGGTGACCTGGCTGTTCTATGTCGTGCGCTACGGGGAAAACTGGTCGTCGTCGAGAATTCAGGTGAAGATTTCGCACGATCGGGGAGAGTCCTGGTCGGACGCGTCGCTGCTGGCGGGGGAGGCGGGAATGATGGTGCGGAACCGCCCGATCGTGTTGAGTTCGGGCGAGTACCTGCTGCCTGTGTATCACGAAACCGGAGAAGACCGCGAGGAGGTGGGGCCGGATTCGACGTCGCGATTCCTACGCTTCGACCCGCGCACGCGGAAGTGGAGCGAGTCCGGGATGATCCGCTCGAAAAAGGGCAATATCCAACCGGCTCCCGCCGAGATCGGGCCAAATCATCTGGTGGCCTACTGCCGCCGCGGGGGCGGCTATGGCCCGGTCGCGGATGGCTACGTAGTGCGGGCGGAGTCCCGCGATGGCGGCCGGACCTGGAGTGAAGGAAAGGATTCCGGATTTCCGAATCCAAATTCGGCGATCGATTTCCTCAAGCTGCGCAACGGCCACTTGCTGTTGGTTTACAACCATTCGATGTCGCAGCGAACTCCGCTGCGAGTGGCGATTTCCACCGATGGAGACCAGAGCTATCCCCGCTGGCGCGATATTGCCTCGGGAGCGAACTCTTATGCCTACCCAATCGCGCTCCAGCTCCGCGACGGCCGGATTGCCGTCCTCTATACCTCCCACCAGCGGACTCAGATCAATCTCGCGACGTTTCGGGAAGACGACATCGGCCCTCCGCGCAACTAAGTGCGCGAGCCGGGGTTGCTACATTGAATAAATTCTGATGGGCCGGTTCCGCCTTACCGTTCTGCTTGCCGCGATTCCTTTGCTGGCGCAAACCGCCGATGTAGGTTCGGGAAACGTGTCTGAAGCCGTCAGGCGGGATTTTCTTCGCTCCTATTTTCGAAACGGCTTTCACCTCTTGACCTCGCTGCCGCCGACGGGCGACGTCCGGCGCGCGAGCACGGGCTACCGGCAGGATTTTCCGGATGCTGCCAAGACGCCCAATGTCACTTATGCTCTGATCCGCAACAGTACGACCGATACCGCGGGCACAGAACTGACCGAGAATACCTTCCAGGTCTACCCGGACATCCTGACCTACTACGGTTCGCTTTCCGCGACCGACGTGGGGATGCCGGCTTCCGACACGATTCGTTGCCCGGCTCTCGCGTCCAACTCCTGCAACTACCAGTTGTTCGACAAGAACTACGCGCTCTTCGTTTATGCCACCGACTCGGGGCTGGCCGGCCGGACGTTCAGCACGAAAGATCCGTTCTATACCCGGTGGCGGGCCGCCGGCAATCTGGGGCCGGCCGCGTCCGCCGAGACCACCGTTACCTCTGGGACTGGTTCGGGCATAACGGCCACGGTGCAGCGGTATGCGTTTGGGGCATTGTTCAATGTCACCTCTGGCGTCAACAACGGCCGTCTGTTGATGGTCGCGAGGCCTGTCTACGATCTTTATGTGGCCAATCGAGCGGAAGCCGGCTTTCTTGGCTTGCCCACCGGTGAAGAACTGAATGCCGGAGGTAATCTCAGGCGGCAGAGCTTCGAAGGCGGGGCAATCGAGTACACGCCGGGGGGCGAAGCAGTTCTGCGGCTGCCGGTGAGTTCGATTTCCGTGGATGTGATGCCGGGTGTCCAACGGTTGAACCTGGGCGACACGCTGCGGTTGACGGCCCGGCTCTTTGCGGCGAATGGCTCGGCCCTGGAAGGGCGTGCGGTGGCGTGGGTGAGCTCCAATCCGCGCGTTCTTTCCGTGGAAGCCTCGGGACCGGCGGTGACGGCACGGGCTGTCGGCGGCGGCTCTTCCACCATCACGGCGGTGAGCGAGGGCCGGTCGAGCCGGGGACTCACTTTCTTTGTCACCGCGCCCTGCTGCCAGGTGGGAGAAGGTGCGCCGACGCAAGCCATCCAACAGAGTTTCGTGGATGCCGTGGCGCGGAACCGGCTGAGCGTTCGCGTGCCTGCGCCGGGTCCCGTGAGGCGTGTGGGCAGCGGGTATGTGCAGGAGTTGCAGCCGGCGGATACGAGTTCCCCGGTCCGTTATCTGCTGGCCAAACCGGACACGATGGGCAGCGCGTTTCTGGTGACCGGCGTTGTCCTGACGCGCTATCTGGAACTGGGCGGGCCATCGGGAAGCCTCGGTTACCCTGTGGCCGACGCGACCGGCGCCGGGCGGCAATTGTTCGAGTCGGGGGCGCTGGCCGGGAATCCTCCGCAACTGGTGACAGCACCCGTGTTGACACGGTGGGCCGCGCAAGGCTACGAGTCGGGGCCGGCGGGATTGCCGGCCGGAGGGGCGGAGACAGTCCTGTCGTTCAACGCGAATCTGGGTGTGGCGCAGCTATTAACAAACGCGGCTTATTATTCCTATAGCACGGGGCCGCAGAACAAACCGGCAATCCTTGTAGAGGG
>JAEUQD010000098.1 GCA_016789925.1 Bryobacterales bacterium
ACACGCAGCTCCTGCGCAACGAAATGCGCCTCCGCAAGTCCGCCGCCGAGACCCTGAAGGCCATCCAGTCGTTCACCTACGAAGAGGGGCCGGACCCGGAGCCCGATGTGCGGAACGAACCCAAATCTCCCGTGGAATCAACACCACGGGACGCGAAACCGGAGCCCGGCACGTCGCCGGCCGCCTCCCCAAGGCCGCCAGACCTTGCCGGAACGTCCGAGAACGCTTCCGCTAAGGTGGTGAACAACTAAAATCCTTTAACCTTCACCGCTAGGGGTACACTCGACGTGTGTCTACGCGATGAGTTCGCGCCCAATGACCGCCAGAATCTTGTATCCAGCCAGCAAACTCCCCTTCCAGTTCCCCGATACCTTGTTGGTCCCCGCCCGCCGCACACCGTAGCTCACCGGGACCTCCATCACCCGCAGACCCCGCTTCAAAGCCCGTACCTGCATCTCAATCGTCCAGCCATAGTTCCGGTCCCGCATCGCGAGCTTGTCCAGCGACTCCCGCCGGATCGCCCGGAACGGTCCCAGGTCCGTATAGCGCCATCCCCAGAACCAATGGATCAACCGCGTCGCCAGCCAGTTCCCAAATCGCTGGTGCGGCAGCAACGCCCCCTGCTCGGCCCCACCCATCACCCGGGAACCCAACACCAGGTCGGCGCGTTCGTCCACAATAGGGGCGATCAGCTTCCCGGCTTCCTCCGGATCCTCCGACCCATCTGCCTGCATGAACACGACGATGGCAATCTCCCGCGGCAATGCTGCAATTGCCTGCAAACACGCCGCTCCGTATCCGCGCTCCGCCTGCCGCACCACCTCCGCGCCCGCCGCTGCGGCTACCTCTGCCGTCCCATCCGTGGATCCGTTGTCGGCCACGATCACAGTGCGGAACCACCCCGCCGGCACGCGCCGCACGGTCTCCCCAATCACCGGAGCTTCATTCAGCGCCGGGATGATCAGCGCGGCAGCTTGTGAACTCCCGGTCATTCCGTACACAATAGGAGCATTGCTGCGATGACCGACCCCGAAGTCAATCTCCCGGAGTCTTCCCCTACCTTACCGCCGAGCCGGTCCGTGGTCGGCGCCGCCTTCAGTTGGCTCCGCGATCTGTTCCTTTCCATTGTCATTGCCGTCCTCGTCATCCTCTTTGTTTACCAGCCCGTCAAGGTCGAAGGTACCAGCATGATGCCGTCCCTGGAAGACCAGGAGCGCATCTTTATCAATAAGTTCATTTATCGCTTTGGGATGGGCGACATTGAGCGAGGCGATATGGTCGTCTTCTGGTATCCCGGCGATCCCTCCAAGTCCTACATCAAACGCGTGATCGGGTTGCCAGGCGACACGATCACCATCAACGAAGGAGTGGTGTCGGTCAACTCCAAACCCCTGGACGAATCCTACGTCCCCCCTGCCTACCGCGACTCCCAAAGCTTCCCCGCCAACGTGGTTCCCGCCGATCATTATTATGTCCTCGGCGACCACCGGTCCTCGTCCAACGACAGCCGCAATTGGGGACCCGTCCACCGCCGCCACATCTACGGCAAGGCCGTCTTCATCTACTGGCCCCTCGATAAACTCGGCCTCATCCGCTAACGCAGCCGCCCCGCCACCCAACTGATCAGCGACAACAGCGCGCTGATCACCAGGCACGTCATCAGCGGAAAGTAGAACGATCCGCCCTTCGCCTTGATCTCAATATCCCCGGGCAGCCGTCCCAGCCGGAACGGCAACCGTTCGCCCACCATCAGCAGTGCCCCGATGAGCAGCAAAACAGCCCCTACGACAACAAGGCTCCTCCCAATCTGCCCCATGGCGAAGCTATACGGCGTACACGCGTCCCTGATGTGCACCTACCAGGATCTGGAAGATCCGGTGCGAGATCAGTTCGTGCAGCGTCAGCAGTTCCTTGTTCGCCTCCGCCAGCGCCGCCGCGCCCTCCCCCGGATTCGCTCCCGCGCCTGCCTTCAGCGCCGCCACCGCCTCGTGGATGATCGGGTCGCCCGCCACTTCGCCTGCCATTTCCCACAGCGTGATAAACCGGTCTACCGCCGTCGGGAAGCTCACCGAAAACACGCCATGGTTCGACGTCGTCCGCGGCGGCTTGTAATCCAGATTGAACGGACCATGATAGCCATGAGTCCTCAGCAGCACCAGAACGTTCAACCAATCCAGCGGATTCACCAGACCCACCGCGATGTCCACATCGTGCTTCAGCCGGTAACCGTCGTTAATGTCGAAATGCCACAGCTTGCCGCACAGCAGCGCGCGTGCCAGCGCTGCCCGCGGCGCCGCTCCCCACATCAATTCATGGAGATACTCGGGATTCAGCCCCACCATCTCCGGGTGCTTCAACAGCCCGGAGAAGATAAACGCCAGCATCGCATCGGAAGTCGGCAAAAGAATCTCCGCTGCCGGCTCAAATGGCTTAGCCTCCATGCAGTGCTTCAACGTATCCCGCTTATACTCGCGCGCCAGCGCAATGTCCGCCTCGCAGGCATGGTTCAGCCCCTCCGCATACCACTTCAGCGTTTGCGTCTCGTCGATGGCCCCCTGCACCTGGTAGCCCAGAGACCCCGGCCAATACACCGCAAATCGCGCCCCCAACTGGTGGCCGATCTTCACCGTGTTCGCCAGACGCCACTTGGCATACTCCCGAACCTCGGGCGCTTCCGCCGCCGGCGACGCCGCCCACACGGCGTGATGGAATGTCTCGGTGGTCACCATCGAACACTCCAAACCGTGCTTATCCAAAGCCTTGCGAATCGCCCCGACCGTCTCTTCCTGCCGCTCCGTTCCCAGCGCGTCGGTCGGGATCACGTCGGTGTCGTGCGTCGTCCAATGGCCGATCCCGATCTCTTCGAAGTGACGGATCACCTCCTCAAAACCGACCGGCTTCCGCGTGGGCGCATGGAACAGCGCCTGGCCCTCATAGGCCGCCGCCCACTGCGGACCCGTGATGAAGTACTTCCGCCGTTGCGCAGGCGTATAGCCGCCGCCGCACGCCTGCATCAACCGCGAGACTAGAGCTTGCTGATCGCCGCCGGACACTGTCTTCATAAGCCAATCAGTGTAGCAACTTATTAATTCGATTAAGGGTTCTCGCCCACCCAGCCGATCTGATTCTTAAATGGAGGCGCCGGTAACTTCGCGAACCTGGACGGCTGCTACCCTGGTCGCCCTCGGCGCGTCGCTGTTCATCACGCTGTCTACCGCCTCGAACAGCCGTGAAATCACCGCCCTCTGCTTGCTGTCCTGTGTCGCCGCTTTCACCGTCCTCCTGCTCCAGCACCGTTACCGCCGCGCCCTCCTCGCTCGCACCCTCTGCGACCAGCAACGTCAACAACTTCAGCTCGCGCTGACCTGTCGTACAACCTCTGACGGTGTGGTGCTCAACGCCAGTTCGTCCTTCCAAGAGTTGTTTCCCGCTGGGGTCCCCGCCCGCATCCAGGACTGTTTTGAATCTCCGGACGTTTGGCCGGAAATCGTCCAAAAGGTCGCCGCGCAAGACTACTTGGACTGCGAACTAAGTCTCCGCTACGGGGACGTTTCGGTCCCGGCCCGCCAGCGTTTCTGGGCCATTCGTGACGCCAACGGCCACATTGTGGAAATCGAAGCGAACATCCTCGACTTGACCGCTCAGAAGCGATTGCAGGACATGTTGGACAAGGCCGGGCGCGAGTTGGAACAAAAAAACGAGGAGATCCAAGAGCATGCCGCCGTCATGTCACGGCTGCGCCGGCAACTGGAAGGCGACCATCGGCACAACCTCGAATTCCTGGGCGCCGTAGGCCGCCAGACCCGCCGGCCGCTCGTTTCACTTCTCCAGTTAGCGGGAGCCACTCGCGGACACTCCGCCGCCACCGTCACCGAAGCCTCCGCCTCAGCCCGCGACATCCTCGCTTGGCTCGATACGATCGTCGAGTTCGCCACCCTCGAAACCACGCGCGCCACCCCTGCCCGTGAGCCGTTTTCCCTCCGTCAAATTCTGGACCAGGTGATCGACAAGGTTGCCTTGGCGGCTGAACGAAAACCCATGGATCTGGGTGTCATCATCTCTCACGAAACGCCGGATCTGGTCCTGGGTGACGGTCCTCGGCTTGAGCAACTCCTGGCCGCACTGTTCGAGATTGCCGTTGCATGCCGCGACGCCGGCGCCGTCCGATTGCGCGTGGGTCTGATCGCGCCCGAAGGCCCGGAACGCCGCATCACGTTCCATCTCGACATGAGTGGTCCGGGCTTGCCTCCCGCCGTCCTCGAGTCCCCCGGCAACCCCCTGGCGGGCAACCAGGACCGTAAAATTTCGGCCATCCGCCTCCGCCTGGCGATCGCCCAACGGATCGCTGAACAAAGTAACGCCAACCTCACCGTTCACAACCAACCCGGCAACGGAACTCAAATTGAGTTCTCCATGCCCATCGTTGTCCAGCAGAATGACGCCGTCGCCCGCCTTGACATCACCCCCTTACAGGGCATCTCGATCCTGGTCGTGGAACCGGCCGCAGCCTCCCGCGAAGCCGTTACCGAAACCCTCCGCGGCTGGGGCATGACAGTCGCCACCGCGACCTCGTCGGAAGCGGCCCTCGAGCAACTGCGGTTGGCTCGTTCGGAAGGCCGGCACTTCCGAATCGCCCTCATTGATTTCGCCACCCCACCCGGTGGCGGCCTCCCCCTTGTCGAAACCGTGCTCGACGACGCCACGCTCCCCCGTGTCTGTCCCATTCTCGTCCTTCCGCACAGCCATCGCCTCTGGCAGAACGAACCGCTCTTGCCCGGCCTGCCGGCATCGCTCTCCAAGCCACTGCGGGACCGCGAACTGGCCGCCGCCCTCCTGGAATGTCTCCGCGAAGAGCCCCAGCCGGCGCCCACTCCCCGCAGCCGCCGTGTCCTCGTTGCCGAAGACGATGCGGTCAACAGGCGAATCGCTCTCCGCCTCATACAGCGCATGGGATATGAAGCCGACGGCGTCACCAATGGCGAGGAGGCTGTGGAAGCCCTCCGTCTCCGGCCCTATGGAATCGTCTTCATGGATTGCATGATGCCCGTGATGGACGGCTTTCGAGCCACCGCCCTGATCCGCGCGCTGCCCGGTTCCGCCCGCAACGTCCCCATCATTGCGCTCACCGCCAAAGCGCTCGCCGGTGACAGGCGGCGCTGCCTCGATGCCGGGATGAATGACTATCTCAGCAAGCCCTTCACCTACGAGGATCTCAGAGCCTCCATCGAACGCTGGATCGACACCCCAGTCCCCGCCGGCAGCCTGTCTGGTTAGATGGAAAACTGGTGGCCTACCGTACGGACCGGCACCCGCTCATCCCGTGCCCCCGCGCAAGTCAAAAACCGTTCAATCGGCTCTGTCCGCGGCTCCCGGCTCAACACAAACGTCTGGTGATGCACCGGAACCAGAAACTCCGCTCCTGCATCCTGCCCCATCTTCCACGCCTGCTCCGGCGTGCAGTGGACGCGGATCCAGGGGTTGTATGCCCCAATCGGAAAGATTGCCGCGTCGATTCCTCGCAAAGTCCGCACCTGCTTGAACGCGTCGGTGATGGCTGTATCGCCTGCAAAAAGCACCCGGTGCTTTCCGTTATCCAAAAGGTATCCGTTGTAACCGCGGTAGTTGTCCGTCCGCATCCGTGCCCCCCAGTGGTTCACTTCCAGCGCCTGAACACTTACCGGCCCCACCTGCTGCTTCTGACCCCACCGCAGTTCGTGAACCTGCCGGTAGCGCGAAACGCGTAACAAATCCGATGTCTCCCAAGCCGTCACGACCTGGCGCTCCGCGCTTTCCAGGCGTCGCAACGAGGGGATATCGAAATGATCCATGTGGGCGTGCGACAACAGCACCGCATCCACGCGCGGCAGTTCCTCCAGCTTCAGCGCCGGATACACCAGCCGCTTGATTCCAAACGAAAACGGTCCGAAATGGATGCCCGCCTTGGCGCTGAATACCGGGTCCGTCACAAACGTGAACCCATCCATCTTGATGAGCACCGTGCTATGACCCAGCCACGCCACGTGCACCCCCCGGTCGCTCCACTTCGACAAATCCGGCCGCGCCGGCGGCGGCAGAATATCCCGCTGCATGTCTTCCCAATACCGGATCCAGAACGACTTCGGGATAAATCGGTAGGCCGCGAGTGCGCTGACCGCCGCCCCAACTCCGCCCACACCCAAGCCTCCCAATACCCAGCGCCGAGTCTTCATTGTGTTACCACGACCAATTGTGCCGCTCCTCCGTCCACGGGTCGCCGTGCATGTGGTACCCGTTCCTCTCCCAGAACCCCGCCTTGTCCCGGTCCAAAAACTCAATTCCCCCCAACCACTTCGCGCTCTTCCACGCATACAACTGCGGCACAATCAGCCGTGCCGGCCCGCCATGCTCCAACGACAGCGGTTCGCCGTCATGCGTGAACGCCACCAATGCGTCCTCCGCCAGAAAGTCCGACAGTGGCAAGTTGGTCGTCCACCCGTAATCGTAGCCGTGTGCCAGCACGAACTGCGCGCTACTCATCAGGCCTCCGCACTGCCGTACCAACTCCTGCGTCGACACCCCCTCCCACACATTCCCCAGCCGCGACCAGCGCGTCACGCAATGGAAGTCCGCAAACACCTTCACGCGCGGCAACTTCTGGAACTCGTCCCACGTCCACGCCCGCGGCTCTTTCACAAAGCCCCACACCTTGAACTGCCATTGGTCCATCGAGATGCGCGGTGGCCCGCTGGCGTCCAACACCGGCCACTTCTTCGTCCGCGACTGCCCCGGTGGAATCCGGTTCGCCCGCCGCGTGTCCGCGCTGACAATCACCTCCGGCGGCTGGCTCTCCGGAGTCGCGATCGCCTCCTCCTGCACCTTATCGTTATCCATGTCGGCTGGTTATCCCTATTTTAACGGTCTACTTGAGAATTCGCCCCCCGCCGCCCCACTCTCCACATAGAGGACTCCTACAGTTACAATGCGCCAGATCCTCATTTCGTTGCTTTTATTCCAGACCGCCATCGCAGCCGAACCCGGCGGCCGCGCCGAGTACGTCGGCGGCACCGTCAGCCGCTTTTCGGCCGGCGACGACGGCCGCATCCATACCCTCAACGAAACCGCCATGGTCTTCACCACAAAGAAGGCCTCCATCGGCGTCCCCTACGAACGCATCAACCTCCTCGAATACGGGCAGAATGCCAGCCGCCGGGTCATACTGGCCGCCGTCATTTCGCCCCTGTTTCTACTGAGCAAATCGCGCAAACACTTCCTGACCATCGGCTACCAGGACGACAAGGGAAAACAACAGGC
>JAEUQD010000114.1 GCA_016789925.1 Bryobacterales bacterium
ATTTGACAGCTTCGCGGCCATCGGCCGCCTCGCCGACGACCTCAAGGTCGTCGTGGCGCTCGATGAGATAGCGTAGTCCTTTGCGGACAACGCCGTGGTCATCGGCTAACAGAATGCGGTTCTTGTTCATGAGAAGGTTCCAGCGGAAACTCAGCCACCAGCAGCGTACCGCGGTCGGGGGCTGAGTAGATCGAAAAGCGCCCGCCCAGCTCGCGCACCCGTTCCTCGATGCCAATCAATCCGACTCCTGATTTTGCACCGCGGGTGCCGGGCGAAAAGCCCTGGCCGTCGTCCTGCACGGTGAGCGACACCGAGGCTGGCCCGCCGTGGAGCGTGATCCGGACTTCGTTGGCGCTGGAGTGCTTGGCGCAATTGGTGAGAGCTTCTTGGACGATGCGAAAGATGGAGATCCGGTGCGGTTCAGGAAGTGCAGCGACTTCGCCCTCGATATTGATCTCGACCGGAATGCGGGAGGACCGCGAGAAGTTGCGTGCCTGCCAGCGCAAGGCCGGTTCGAGCCCCAGGTCGTCGAGCATCGAGGGCCGCAGGCCCATCGACAGGTCGCGCACGGTGTGCAAGGCCTGTTCGCTGAGTTGCTTGGCGGAATCGAAGTGTTCCGCGAAGCCGGGGCCATCGGTCAGGCGCAAGCTCGCGAGATTGCCGATTTCCAGCCGCAACGCGGTGAGCGTTTGGCCCACCTGGTCGTGGAGTTCGCGTGAAAGCGACTTCCGTTCAGCTTCCTGGGTGCGGACCATCTCCTGGGACAGGCGGCGGAGGTGCTCCTGATCGCGCTCGAGTTCTTCGCGGTGGCGGTCGGCCAGCACCTCGAGGCGATGCAAACGGACAATCGTGTAAAGCGCGATCAGGATGCTGAGGACGACCGCGACAAACACGGTGTTGCGGGTTGTGTTCAGAATGAGCCGCTGTGTGGCCAGGATGCTGGCCTGGCGGCGGTCGATCGAGTCGCGGTAGATTTCGTTCAGTTCGGCGATGGCGCGCAGGAGGGCGTCGCGCTGGGGGGTGAGCTGGTCGCGAATGTAGGCGGGGCCGAAGTAGCGCTTCTCGTCCTCGGTCCATGTAAAGACCGCGTTGGTGGAGCGAAGATAAGCCAAAACGATATCTTCGACGCGGCTGATCTCGGCCTTGTCGGCGGAGGGGATCAATTCAGCGAGACGTTCGAGATCGAGCAGGAGCACGGTGCGCCGGGAGAGCATCTCGCGGCGGTCAGCGCCCGATTCGATGGGTCCTCGGTGCATGAGGTAGTCGCGGGCGAAGAGCGCGAGGGAGAAGACCTGTTCGCGAAGTCCGGTAATGGCGACCTCGACCTTCTGGGAAGCTCCCTGAATGGACGCGATTTCGTCACGGACGCGCGTGATGCGATTGGTCAGGATCACGCCGGACCCGACCAGAACCACCAAGAGCGCGCCGAAGGCGACAGAGAGCAGGTGCCAGCTACGATATTTCATCAGCCGCACTGTCATTGTAGGATGCTCGTGTGGGGCAGCTCATCATCAGCGACCTGGACGGGACCCTGTTGGACCATCACAGCTACGACTGGCGGCCGGCGGAGGACGCCCTCGCGGCGGCGCGCGCGGCCGGCGTACCGGTTGTGCTGTGTACAAGCAAGACACGCGCGGAAACCCATTGGTGGCAGCGCGAACTGGGGCTGGAAGGAATGCCTTGCATTGTCGAGAACGGGGGTGCGGTGGCTTGGGGCACGAGCGAAGTAGAGGGACTGGGGGTTCCGTACGGGCAATTGCGGCAGGTCTTGCGGGAATGCGCGGTGGAGGCAGATTGCCCGGTGCGAGGATTTGGGGATATGGGCCTGGAGGAGGTGATGAGGCTCTGCGAACTGCCGGCGGACCAGGCGGAACGGGCGCGGCAGCGGGAGTGGGACGAGCCGTTTGTCGTGGATCAGGACCCGGAGGGATTGCTCGTGGCGATCCGGAAGCGGGGATTGTCCTGGTCGCGGGGCGGCCGCTTTTATCACATCCATGGAAAGAACGACAAAGCGGAGTCGGCGCGCCGCGTGATAGCGCGATTTGGTCGGCGGGGTCCGGTTGTGTCGATGGGACTGGGTGACGGGTTGAACGACGCGACGTTCCTTCAAGTCGTAGACATCCCAGTGCTGATGCCCTCGGCGACGATCGAAGCCTTACGCCGAATGGTTCCGCAGGGGCGGGTGGCGGCTGCCCCGGGGCCAGAGGGCTGGGCCGCGGCGGTGCTGGCGTTCCTGGCGGAAGCCGGGATCGATCAATGACCCTGGAAGCGCTTGGCGGCTGCGGTGGGCTCCGCCTTGAGGCCGGCCGGGCTCAGAATGACGATGTCGACGCGGCGGTTCCGACGCCGGCCTTCTTCTTCTTCGTTGGTGGCCGCGGGGGCGTTTTCGGCATAGCCCGCGACAGAGAATCGGTCCCGGGGGACACCGCAACAGTGGGCGAGCAGTTCCATCATGGCGATGGCCCGGGCGGCTGAGAGCTCCCAGTTGCTCTGGAAGCGGGCATCCGGACGGAGTGGCACGGAGTCGGTATGCCCTTCGCAACGGATGGGGTTGGGGACTCCCTGGATGGCGCTGGCAACTTTCCGGATGGAATCGTAGGTTTCCGCCGGAATTTCGTCGGTGCCGGAGGGGAAGAAGGCCGACTGCGAGAAGCTGATGACGAGGCCGCGCTCCTCGAGCGAGAGTTGCATCTTGCCGGTTTTGAGTTCGTCCTTCAGCAGGTCCGCCAAAGTGTTCTTTGTCGGAGTCAGTTCGGCCGCGCGGCCTTCGGTGGGGTCTTTCTTGGAGAGCTTTGTTTGGCCGCCGGGACCCTTCATCTGGGCACTTCCTTTCCCAGCGTCGTCGGGCGTGCCGCCGAGAATGCCGGAGAGGGCGCTGCCAACGCTGCCTTGTTCCAGGGCAGTGCGGACAGCTTCGCTCATTTGCTCGGCCTTGCCCTTGTCAGTTTGCGAACTGGCAAACATCACGACAAAAAAGGCAAATAACAGCGTGATGAAGTCGGCATAGGAGACCAGCCAGCGCTCGTGGTTTTCGTGTTCAGCATGCTTGCGCCGGCGTGCCATGATCACTTCCCCGCTTTGCCCGCACCGGGCTTCTTAGGTGGAGCAAAGGCTTCCAACTTGCTTCGGATGAGCTTGGGGTTTAGCCCTTCGACGATGCCGATAATTCCTTCGAGCATCATCTCTTTGACCTGCATGGCCTGGTGGGCGCGAGCCTTGATTTTGTTGGCGACGGGCAGGAAGAAGATGTTCGCCACACCCACGCCATAAACGGTGGCGACAAAGGAGACAGCGATTCCATGACCCACCTTTTCTATATCGGCGAGGTCTTTCATGACTTGAATCAGACCCAGCACGGCGCCGATGATCCCGATGGTTGGGGCATAACCGCCGGCGGCTTCGAAGACCTTCGCCTCGGATTCGGCGTGATGCTCCTCGAGGGCCATCTCAAGTTCGAGCATCTTGCGGATTTCCTGGAGGTCTGTACCGTCGACCGCCAGGTTGAGGCCTTTGCGAAGAAAGGGATCCTGGACGGCATTGGCGTCCTGCTCAAGGGCGACGATTCCGTTCTTGCGCGCCTTGTTGGCGTACTCGATGAGCTGTTCGATCACCGATTCAACGGGCTGAGCTTTTTCCAGGAAGACGCCGATCAGGGACTTCGTGGCGTTGATGCACACGTGCAGCGGCATGCTGATGAGCACCGCGCCAATCGTGCCACCGAGAACGATGATGGCGGCCGTGACTTGGGCAATGTCGCTAATCTTGCCGCCTTCCAGGATCAGCCCGCCCACGATGCCACCCAGGGCAACGACGATGCCAAGGAGGGTAGCGATGTCGGGGCGGCCACCGGATTTGGCTTTATCGGCCATGGGATCTACCCGTCATCTTCCACACCGCGGCAGGGCGGCGAGGATGGGGAGGGTGAAAGCAGGACAGAACGGCGAAAATGAATGACTTGCTGAATTACCTCATCGACGGATTCCAGCACGACGAATTTCTGGCCGGTGGTCATGGTGATGACCGTGTCGGGGGTGGTTTCGACGTGCTCAATCAGGTCGCAGTTCACGACCAGGGGCCGGTGGTTGATGCGCGTGAGCCGGATCATCCTGAATGTCTATCGGGAGGAATGAGCCGGAACTGTAGGGGGGAGGAAATGGTTCAAGTAAGGGAAGAACCGGGCGATAAGGGGTATTGGTGAGACAGCAAATTCAGCCCAAAGCAGAGTGGCAGACGCCGCTGGCCGCGTTGGCGCTCATAGAGGCAGTGAAGCGCGACGACGAAGACGCGCTCGCCGGGGTTATCGCGTGGAGTCGCAACCTCGGCCAACTGCCCGGAATGGACGCTTGGACGGCGGAAAGGACAGAATTGCTGTGCGCCGTTGCCGACGCTGTCGCGGAGGGCACGCCCAACACAGCCAGCTATACGCTCTTACGGCACCTGGCGTCGACGGCGGGTCCGGCCGGCCGGATCATGTAGGGCTCAGGGCTTCTTGGGCTCCGCAGGTTTGGGGTCGGTACCGACCGGCTCGCCGAACGTGATCTTGACGTCGCTCTTGAACTGTTTATAGTCCTCGTAGCGAACATTCATGCGGATCTTCACCACTTGGCCGTCGTCGAAGAACAGGGTATCGTTGGCGACGGTGTAGGTGGGGAACCA